>CAKUFB010000209.1 GCA_934647145.1 uncultured Clostridia bacterium | reverse complement strand
TCAGATGCGGGCCACGCCGCTCTTGCGGGCGGCCTCGGCGACGGCGGCGGCGACGGTCTTGCCCACGCGCGGATCAAACGCCTTGGGCATGATGTACTCGGCGCACAGCTCCTCGTCGGAGACCAGCGAGGCGATGGCGTAGGAGGCGGCCATCTGCATCTCGTCGTTGATGTCGCTCGCGCGCACGTCCAGCGCGCCGCGGAAGATGCCCGGGAAGGCCAGCACGTTGTTGATCTGGTTGGGGTAGTCGCTGCGGCCGCAGCCCACGACCGCCGCGCCGGCCGCCTTGGCCTCGTCGGGGAAGATCTCGGGGGTGGGGTTGGCCATGGGGAACACGCAGGGGTTGGGCGCCATGGACTTGATCATCTCGGGCGTGACCACGCCGGGGGCGGACACGCCGATGAACACGTCCGCGTCCTTCATCGCGTCGGCCAGCGTGCCCTTGATGTGGCGCGGGTTGGTGAGGTGGGACAGTTCCTCGTGGGCGGGGTTCAGGCCCTCCATGCCCTCGCAGATGACGCCGAAGCGGTCGACCAGCGTCAGGTCGGTCACGCCCAGCTTGAGCAGATGCCTGGCGATCGCGCAGCCCGCGGAGCCCGCGCCGTTGATGACCATGCGCACCTGGGCGATGTCCTTCCTGACCACCTTCAGCGCGTTGAGAACCGCCGCGGCCACCACGATGGCGGTGCCGTGCTGGTCGTCATGGAACACGGGGATGTCGCAGATCTCCTTCAGCCTGCGCTCAACCTCGAAGCAGCGGGGGGCGGCGATGTCCTCCAGGTTGATGCCGCCGAAGCTGCCGGAAATCAGGTAGATCGTGCGAACCAGCTCGTCCACGTCCTTGGTGCGCACGCAGATCGGGAACGCGTCCACGTCGGCGAACTCCTTGAACAGGCAGGCCTTGCCCTCCATGACCGGCATGCCGGCCTCGGGGCCGATGTCGCCCAGGCCCAGGATGGCCGTGCCGTCGGTGATGACCGCGACCATGTTCCAGCGGCGGGTCAGCTCAAACGACTTGTTGTAGTCCTTCTGAATCTCCAGGCAGGGCTGCGCCACGCCGGGGGTGTAGGCCAGGGACAGGTCCTCGGAATTCTTCACGGGGGTGCGGGAAACGACTTCGATCTTGCCCTTCCACTCATAGTGCTTTTCCAGGGCGCGCTGCTTGATATCCATGTGCTTTCACTCCTGTTCGTCAGTTTTCGGTTTGCAGGCGCTTGACGCCTGACGTGAGGTTTCACTTTTCCAATGGGGCCGTCGGCCCTGCCGACCTCTTGTGGGGCACTGCCTCGGGATTCTTGCCCGCGAAGAAATTGGAAACTCTAATCTATGGTTTCCAATTTCGTGTGGCCCAGGCGGCAGCAGGTGGCCGTCGGCCCTGCCGACCCCTTGTGGGGTACAGGCTCGGGATTCTTGCCCGCGAAGAAATTGGAAACTCTAATCTATGGTTTCCAATTTCGCGTGGCCTCCGCGGCAGCGAGCGGCACCGGGCACTGCCCGGCGGCAGCAGGTGGCACCGGGCACTGCCCACGCCGTAACCCTTGTGGGGCACAACTGCTGTTTTTTCACCCGCGAAGAAATTGGAAACTCTAATCTATGGTTTCCAATTTCGTGTGGCCTCCGCGGCAGCAAGTTGGCCGTCGGCCCTGCCGACTATTTGTAGCTGGTCTCGACCTTGTCGGTAATGTCCACGTCGCCCAGATAGGGCCTGTAGTCCATGCCCAGGTAGGTGGCCAGGTCGCACATCTCGACGACGGTCTTCTGGTTGACGTCGATGCCGTTTTCCAGGCGATCCTTGTAAGCGAAGGCTTCCTTCTCGCCGTGGGTGTAGATGCGGGTCTGGCCGTCGGCCTTGGGGGTGTCGCGCAGCTCCTGAAGGAAGGCGGAGAAGTGCGCCTTGATGGCCTCGGGATCGCCGAAGACCCTGGGATCGATGACCATGAAGCCGTGGCAGGTACCGCTCTTGCCGCCCACGTTCACGCGGCTGGAGGGCGTGCCCTGAGAGAACATGGAGCACATGATCTCGCACAGCATGCCGTAGCCGTAGCCCTTGTGGGAGCCCAGCAGCTCGGTGTTGCCGCCCAGGGGCATGATGCCGCCGCCGTTCTTGGCGACGATGTTGGTCAGCACGTCCTTCGCGTCGGTGGAGGCGTGGCCGTTCTTGTCCAGCGCCCAGCCCTCGGGAAGCGGCTTCTCCATCTTGTTGTACAGCTCCAGCTTGCCGCGGGTGACGACGGTGGTGGAGGCGTCGAAGAAGAAGGGATAGGGATCGGCGGGCATCGATACGGCGATGGGGTTGGAGCCGATCATCGCCTTGCGGGCGAAGGTGGGCACCATGATCGCCTCGGAGTTGGTCGTGGATACGCCGACCAGGCCCTGGTCGCAGGCCATCTTGGCATAGTAGCCGGCGATGCCGTAGTGGTTGGAGTTGCGCACGGTCACGACCGCCATGCCGACCTTCCTGGCCTTTTCAATGGCCAGGCTCATGCCGAAGTGGCCGGCCAGCTGACCCATGCCGTCATGCGCGTCGACGACCGCGGAAACCGGGGTCTCGAACACGACCTCGGGCTTCGCGTCCACCTTGATCATGCCCTTTTCGATGCCCTTGTGGTAGCGAACCAGGCGCTGCATGCCGTGAGATTCGATGCCGTACAGGTCGGAAAGGAGCAGCACGTCGGTGATGATGCGAGCTTCGTCTTCCTTGAAGCCGAATTTGGTGAACGCGTCCATGCAGAACTTGTTCAGCTGCTCGTAGGAGTAGTGCAGATACTTCGTGGCCATGAGTGATCTTCCTTTCTTTTTTTCGAATCGACATTTCCGGACGGCTCGGGACGTTTCCCGACCGTATTTTTTCTCATTACATTATACAACCACTGAAAGCAAGTTGCAAGGGTTCAGGTAAAATTAGCGCGTCTTAATTTATCAAACAGGCGGGCGAAGGTGGCGCCGGAGCGCAAGTCCTTTTGCCGCCATTGCTTTTTTACGCGCCGCGCTTGACAAGCCGTCCCCGCGCCGCTACAATCTTGATAAGGGAGATTTTCGAGAGAGCGAGGGGGCGGGGTGATGGGCAGTTCTCTGCGGGCGAAGCTCAACGCCATGAAGAGCGGACAGCCCGCCCCCGCGCGCAGCGCGCCGAAAACCGAGCTGGTGGTGCGGGAGGCGGAGTTTGCGCTTGCGAAGGGACTGACGGAAATCCGCGGCGAGGCGCTTTCGCGGATGGATCTGGACGCGCCGCTCGACCTTGCCCGCGCGCTGTTTCTGGATACCGAGACCACCGGCCTGTCCGGCGGGGCGGGCACGGTGGTGTTTCTGCTCGGGGTCGGGTTCGTGCGGGCGGGGCGGTTCGTCGTGCGCCAGTACCTGATGCCCAGCTACGCCGCCGAGCCGGAGCTGATGCGGGCGCTGCAAAGCGAGCTGGCCGGAAAAGATACGCTGATTACCTTCAACGGAAAGACCTTTGACGCGCCGCTCTTGCGCTCCCGGCTGGTCATGTGCCGGATGGATACGGAGGCGCTGGACGGCATGCGGCACCTGGACCTGATCATCCCGGCGCGCAGGGTGTGGAAGAAGCGGCTGACGCGCTGCTCTCTCTCCCGGCTGGAGGAGCAGGTGCTGGGCGCGCCGCGCGAGCACGACCTGCCCGGCAGCGAGGCGCCCGCGCGCTACTTTGCCTTCCTGAAAAGCGGGGACTTTGCCCCGCTGGAGGAAGTCATTGCGCACAACCGGCAGGACGTCGTGTCCCTGTCTACGCTGCTGGTGCGCCTGGCCGACTCGCACGCCGCGCCGACCGAGCAGACCGACATGCTGGACGTGCTGAGCATGGGGCGCGTGCTGGAAAGGCATGGGGAAAGCGACCTGGCCGGAGAATGCTATCGCCTGGCCGCACGGCCGCACCCCGCGACGACCGTCTCGCAGCTGCGAGCGCGCGCCTGCGCGGGCGAGGCCAACATGCGCCTGTCGCTGCTGCTCAAGCGGCAGGGAGGCGCGGTGCAGGCCGAAGGCGTCTGGCAGGAGATGATTTCCCGCCGCCAGATGGGCATACTGCCCTATGAGGAGCTGGCCAAGCGCCTGGAGCACGCCCACAGAGACCCGGAGGGCGCGCTGAGACTGACCGAGCGGGCGCTCAAAATGACCCGGGACGAGCGGGAACGGACGCGCCTTGCCGCGCGCCGCGACCGCCTTTCGCATAAAATTGAAAAATCAAAGCAAACGGAGGAAGAGCATCATGGGATTTCTTAAAAACCTGGGCTTCGCGCTGCCCACCGGAACCGGCGGAAAGGGCTATCGCGCCCACGTGCTGGGCAATCAGCTTTCCGATCAGGGCAAGCCGGAGGAGGCTCGTAAGAAGCACGAGGAAGCGCTCAAGTACTACGAGCAGGCCACGCAGGAGGGCAAGATGACCGTCAGCTACCTGATGGCCTACGGCGTGCTGCTGCTGCGCATGAAGCAGTTCGAAAAGGCGAAGGAGATTTTCCTCAAGGCTGAGCACGACAAGCGCATCACCAAGGAGGAGCGCCGCCAGCTACGCCTGAACTTCGCCGTGTGCCAGTGGAAGCTGGGGCACCTGGACAGCGCCATCGAGCAGCTCAAAATCGCCAGAGCGGACGGCAATAATTCCATGATCTACGGCTCGCTGGGCTACATGCTCATTGAAAAGGCCAAACAGACCGGCGATTTCACCGAGGCCATCGCCTTCAACGACGAGGCGCTCGACTACGACGACGAGGACTCGGTCGTGCTGGACAACCTGGGGCAGCTCAACCTGGCCATGGGCAACCGCGACAAGGCGCTCGAGTACTTCAAAAAGGCGCATGAGCGCAAGCCCTCGCAGGTGGACACGCTGTACTACCTGGCCAGGCTGGCCTTCGAGGACGGCGACAGGAAAACCGCCCACGACTACCTCACGCAGGCGCTCTCGGGCAATTACTCCGCGCTGGCCACCGTCAGCCGCGAGCAGGCACAGGAGCTCCTTAAACAGGTCGATTCCGCGAAGTAAGGTCTATAAATGGC
>CAKUFB010000208.1 GCA_934647145.1 uncultured Clostridia bacterium | reverse complement strand
GGGCACTGCCCGGTCGAGAGGGTTGCGACCCTCTCGAGCTCTCCGGGGTTTTTCGACAGTCTGACGCCGGGAAGGCAATGCCCTCCCGGCGTTTCAGGTTTTTTCGTGGCGGATTCCACAAAAAAACACAACATTACGTCACATCTTTTTAAGGTCTATTTCAGGTTTCTCCTGTACAATAAAGTCACGCTCAGATGCACCCCCTGCATGAGAACGAACGGCTACTGCCCGCCGGAGCATGACTCGAAGCGGCAGACCAGCCATTCCGCCGCCCCACGGCGATGACATATACCGGGCGCGCTTCTGTTCTCTCCTCTTCTTTTGACGACGCGCCCATCCGCCCGAGCCGCAGCGATTTACGCGCCGCGACCCGGGCATCTCTTTACCCCTCTCAGGTACTGCGGGTCATGGTGCAGCCGCAGCGGGGGCAGCGGGAGGTATTTCCGGCGCAGGTGGTGCCGCAGGACGAGCAGGTGCTGGTGCAGCTGCCGCAGGTCGCGCCCAGGTTATTCACGCAGCTGCCGTCGTGGGTCGTGCAGGTCGAGCAGGTAGCCGCAGCGGCCGCGCTGTCCGCGCAGGCAGAGGGCGGGAAGAGCGGCAGGCTAAAGAATTCGTCACAGACGTTTTCGGCGAATTCCTCACAGGGCGGAATGCTGCAGAAGCCGTAGGAGGGCACCATCATCTCGACCTCGGCCAGGATCTTGAGCACGACGGTCACGCAGATGGTGAGCTTGAACTGGCAGGAGCCCTGATACGAGCCGGAGACGCAGATCGCGCTGACCATCGACTCGATGGTGAAGGGCACGATGGATTCGTCCGGGATGGCCAGCAGCACGTCTTTGTTCACGGCCACGTTGGCGCGGCCCATCCACTCCTGGCAGTTCTGGTCGGTGAAGAGCACGTCGACCGGGATGTTGACCGTGCCCTTGACGCGGGCGTACTGCGGCCGGTCGCACAGGCGGTCGATGGTCAGGTTGCTGATCGTGCCGCAGGTGGTGGACGAGCGGCAGCTCTCAAACGTCCAGGTGCCGCAGGGAGTGAGGCGGCAGCCGCTGTTCTCAGCGTTCTCGACCGCCTCGTCGTATGTAACGGGCTTTCCGCAGCTGCCGCAGGTACAGGTGCAGCTGCACCCGTCGCACTCGCACCGGCAGGGCTTCGTGGTCTGGTTTCCGCAGCCGCACTCCAGCACCGGCACAATGTCCGATACCGTGACCGTCTTGTTGGTCAGCTGCTCCTGCTGGAGGCAGGCGTCGTAGACGTTTTTAACCTGGATGCAGATTCTTTCGTTCAGGCCCTCCAGGGGATTGCCGGTGATGCAGCCCGGGCTGACGGCCGCGTTGGCGTTCTTGTAGCTGTAGAATGACATCGTCTGATTCCTCCTTTTTCGGTTCGGGGGCGTCGATGCCCTCACTGCATCGTATGACCGCGGCCGATTTTGGTGCGAATCGAAGCCCTTTTCCGCCCGGCATTCGATTCACTCCGATTTGCAGTTTTTTCCGCGCCGACTGATTGCCTTTCGGGGAGAGTTGTTGTATACTATAGCTTGGATTGGAGCGTGTGTCATGTGCCGAAACTGGAAGCCTACAACAAAAAACTGACCTACAGCTACGCGCTGGGGGTGTTTCCGTCGCTGAACCTGCTGGAGAGCCATCCGGAGCAGGCGACGAGGCTGCTGCTGCACCCGGACGGATTGCGCAACGAGGGCGTGAGCCTGCTGCGCGAGAAGTGCCGCGCGCTGGGCGTGCGCGAGGAATTCGCCGACCGCGTGCTCAAGCGGGAATCGCAGAAGGACAACTGCTACGCCGCGCTGGTGTTTGAAAAGTACGAGTCGGCGCTGGACAGGAGCCTGCCGCACGTCGTGCTGTGCCAGATCACCGACGGCGGCAACCTGGGCACGGCGCTGCGCAGCTGCCTGGGCTTCGGGATACGGGACGTGGCCATCGTGCGCCCGTGCGTGGACGCGTTCGACCCGCACGTGCTGCGCGCGTCGATGGGCGCGTTCTACAGGATGCGGGTGCGCACCTACGACCGCTTTTCGGACTATCGGCAGGACTACCCGGAGCGGCCGCTCTACCCGTTCATGCTGGACGGCGCGAAGCCGCTTTGCGAGGTGGCGGGCACGCAGCCGCCGGTCTACAGTCTGGTCTTCGGCAACGAGCAGGCGGGACTGCCCCACGAGTTCGCCGAAATGGGTCAGAGCGTGCTGATTCCCCAGTCCAGAGACATCGATTCACTGAACCTGTCGGTCGCCGTGTCGATCGGCGTATATGCCTTTACACAGGCACAGGGAGGAAAGTAACATGAGCAATCGCAAGTTCCGCACCGGCGTGATCGGCTGCGGCGGCATCAGCCAGGTACACATGAACGCCCTGATGGGCATGGACAACGTGCAGATCGTCGCCGTGTGCGATATCCGCGAGGAGCGCGCCCAGGCCGCCGCGAAGAAGACCGGCGCATCGCGCGTCTACACTGACTGGCACGAGCTGCTGCGCGACCCCGAGGTCGAGGTGGTGCACCTGTGCACCCCGCACTACCTGCACGCCCCGATGACGATCGAGGCGCTCGCCGCGGGCAAGCACGTGCTGACCGAAAAGCCCATGGCCACCACGCTCGAGGACGCGCGCGCGATGATCGCCGCATCCGAGCGGCCGGGCGCGCCCACGCTGGGCGTGATCTTTCAGAACCGCTACAACGACGCGGTGAAAAAGGCCAGGGCCATCCTCGAGTCGGGCGATGCGGGCGTTTTTTTGGGCGCGCGGGCGGACGTCTCCTGGCGGCGCGAGGCGCCCTACTACCACGACTCCGGCTGGCGCGGCACCAAAAAGATGGAGGGCGCCGGCACGCTGATCAACCAGTCGATCCACACGCTGGATCTGATGAGCTATCTGGGCGGCCCGATCGAAAGGGTGCGCGGCTCGGTGTTCACCGGCCTGCTGAAGGGTCAGATCGAGGTCGAGGACAACTGCGCGGCGGTGGCCCTGTACGCGGGCGGCCAGCGCGCCGTGATTCACACCACGAACAACAACGTGTGCGACGCGCCGGTCGAGCTGGAGCTGTACTGCGAGAAGTACAGCCTGCGGCTGGTCGGCCTGAAGCTGTACCGGGTCGAGAACGGCCTGTTCACGCTGCTCGAGGACGGCGCGGCGCCGTCGCTGGACAGCAAGGCCTACTGGGGCAGCGGCCACGGCGTGCAGATTGCCGACTTCTACCGCGCGCTCGAGGCGGGCGAGCGCTTCTGGCTGGACGGCAGGCAGGCCTTCCCGGCGCTGTCGCTTGTGCGCTCGATCATCGAGTCCTCCGAGAAGGGCGCGTGGGTCGAGCTGCCCCAGGCGTGATGGGCGCGGTCTATGAGCAGGCGCGCGCGGCGCTGCGCGAGCTGCTTGACATGAACAGGCGCGACCTGCGCAGGGTGCGCGTGCTGGCCGTGGGCTGCTCCACGAGCGAGATCGCGGGCGGCGTGATCGGCCATGACTCCGCGCCCGAGCTGGGGCGCGAGGCGGCGCAGGCCGTGCTGGACGAGTGCGCCGCGCGGGAAATCATTCCCGCCTTTCAGTGCTGCGAGCACCTGAACCGCGCGCTGGTCATCGAGCGCGAGGCGGCGGAACGGCTGAACCTTGTCGAGGTGTGCGCCGTGCCCTGGCCCAGTGCGGGCGGCTCCTGCGCCTCAGCGGCCTACCGCCTGATGAAGGAGCCCGTGCTGGTCGAATCGATTCAGGCCGACGCAGGCATTGATATTGGCGACACGCTGATCGGCATGCACCTGAAAAGCGTCGCCGTGCCGGTCAGGCTGAGCGTCAGCCGGATCGGTCAGGCGAACCTGGTGTGCGCCCGCACCCGCCCGAAGCTCATCGGCGGCGAACGGGCGAGGTACGCATTGGAATAAGGCCACTTTTTTAGCCAGGCAAGGCATACGACAAAAGAAAGCGAGGAAACCAACCATGACCAAGCTGCAAATCGGCGCGCAGATGTACTCTGTGCGCGACCACTGCCAGAATCCTGAGGAAATGCTCGCCGCGATGAAGGTGCTCAAGGCGATGGGCTACAACATCTGCCAGCTCTCCGGCCACAGCCGCGACATTTCCGCCGAGCAGCTGCGCGACATGCTGGACGAGTCCGGCCTGAGCTGCGCCTGCACCCACATCGGCTTTAACGAGATGGAGGAGGACATCGACAGGGTGATCCGCGAGCACAAGCTGCTGGGCTGCGAATACCCCGGCATCGGCGGCCTGCCCGCCGAGTTCCGCAGCCCCGAGGGCTATGTCGAGTTCGCCAAGCGCGCCAGCAGGGTGGCTGAAAAGCTGCTGGACAACGGCCTGCACTTCATCTATCACAACCACGCCTTCGAATTCGAGCGCTTCGAAAGGATCGGCAAAACCGGTCTGGAGCTGCTGATGGAAAACTGCTCCCCCGCCGTGCAGTTTGAGCTGGATCTGTTCTGGGTGCAGATGGGCGGCGGCAGCCCGCTGGAGTGGATTGAAAAGGTGCGCGGGCGCATGGAGGTCGTCCACTTCAAGGAGATGAACGGCTCGCGCGAAAGCCGCGGCGTGATCGCGCCCATCGGCAAGGGCAACATGAACTGGAGCGCCCTGATGGCCGCCTGTGACGACATCGGCGTCAAGTACGCCATGATCGAGCAGGACAACGCCGTGGAGCAGGGCTCGCTGGACTGCATGTTCTACAGCCTGAACACGCTCAAGCGCCTGGGCGGTCGTTTCTGACCGACCTTCGCCTGCGCAGGTTTTTTCTGTGCGGGTGTTTCACTTTGGGGCGCAGTCTCCCCGGGGGCGGTTCCCTCCCCCGGACCCCCTCCGCGCAACGCGGCGAATCCCTGCGGGATTCGCCGCGTTGCGCCGCGCGCGCTTTTCCTCCGGAAAAGCGCGCGCATGCCCCGGGCGACTGCAGCTGCCCGTAAAACGCGATTTCCTTCAGGAAATCGCTCAGACTGTCAAAAAACCCCCGGAGAGCTCGAGAGGGCCGCAGCCCTTTCGAACTTTCAATCGTGCCCAGCGGCGTGTACGGTGGGCA
>CAKUFB010000207.1 GCA_934647145.1 uncultured Clostridia bacterium | reverse complement strand
TGCGCCTCCCGCACCTGCGCGATCGCGCCTTCCAGCTTTTCCACGCCGTCCACGAGTTCGTAGTTCTTCCGTTCCATCAAAAACCCTCGCTTTCTGTCAGTGGGGCGTATCCTCTGCCCATCGTCAGTGTCTCTCTAAGCTCCCATTATACCAGTACGCGTCCATTTTTTCTAATGCCATCTTGTAATATCGATATGCAGTTATCGATATGCCCCTTCTTGTTTCGTCCCTGTCATGTAAATATTCTCGGTTGTATTTAACATTCCATTGCTTTTTCAGGCCGGAAAGCAGCAAATCCCGCGAAAACCGGCCGCGTGTCTGTGCGTCGAACGGTTTTTCGCGGGACGAATTCCATCAAATAATTAACAGGGCGCTCCGGTCAGTTTTAACAGCGCCTGGCGAAAATCGCCCTGCTCGTCCATGGCGGACTGCGCCTGTTCAAAGCCTGCGCCGGTTTTTTGCATCAGTATGGCGACGTCCAGCCGCCCGTTGGCCGCACGCAGCGCCTCCTCGGCGCGCCGCGGGTCGTTTTCGCCGGTCGCCTCGCGGTAGAGCCGCGCGACGCGGTTGACCAGCTTCTCGTTCTTCGCGTGCAGGCACACCATCAGGTTGTCGCAGGTGCGGCCCAGGCGAATCATTACGGCGGTAGACAACATGTTCATGATCAGCTTCTGCGCCGTGCCCGCCTTCATGCGGGTGGAGCCCATGATCACCTCGCATCCGGTGTCCACCTCGATGGCGATCTGCGCGTGAGCGGCCATTTCGCTTTGCGGGTTGCAGGCGATCGAGACCGTCCCCGCGCCGATCGAGCGCGCGTAGTCCAGCGCCCCGATGCAGTAGGGGGTGCGCCCGCTGGCCGCCGCCGCGACGACCACGTCCCGTTCGGTCAGTCCCCAGTCGTTCAAATCCCGTGCGGCGCGCGCCCCGTCGTCCTCAAGACTCTCCTGCGCCTTAAACACCGCATCCTGGCCGCCCGCCATCACGCAGGCCACCGCGTCGGGCAGGCCGTAGGTCGGCGCGCACTCAGCCGCGTCCATAAAGCCCAGCCGCCCGCTGGTGCCCGCGCCCACGTAGACCAGCCGTCCGCCCCGGCGCATGCGCTCCGTGAGCAGGTCGACCGCCTTTTCCACCTGGGGCAGCGCCTCGCGCACCTTGCCCGCCACCGTCTGATCCTCGTCGTTGATTTTCCGCAGGATCTGGGCGGTACTCATCCGGTCGATTCCGAGGGTATTCAGGTTTCTCTGTTCGGTATGCAGTTGACTGACGCCCTGCGCCGCCATAGCTCTCACTCCTCTGTCAGTGTCTCGCGAAAAGTCTCCGAAAAGGCCCGTGTCACTTCCAGTCCGGCCAGTCCCGCCGCCTCGACGACCGAGCCGTACACCGGCGGCAGGCTGGGCGCGATCATCTCATAGCCCTCGCCCAGCGCCCCTTCGACGCTTTTTCGATAGATTTCGCTCTTCCACACGCTGCCCCCCATGACCACGCGCTTTTTCTCGCAGCAGGCCGCGGCGGTCGCAATCGCGTGGGCCATGTCGCCCGCCGCTTTTTCCAGTTCGCGCAGCGCGGCGCCGTCTCCCCGCTCGGCCGCGGCAAGCAGCAGCGGCGCGTAGGAGGCGATGACGCGCTTGCTGTCCTGACTGTACAGCCCGACGATCAGCTCGCGCAGCGCGCAGCCGGCCTTTTCCTCGCACATCTCCTTCAGGCAGGTCTTCTCTCCCCGCCCGTCCAGGTCGTACAGCGCCGCCCGCAGCGCGCGCCGGCCCAGGTCAAAGCCGCTGCCCTCGTCGCCCAGCAGGTATCCCCAGCCGCCCACCTGGCGCATCTCGCCCTTCGCCCGGGCGAACACGCTGGAGCCTGTGCCCGCGATGGCGATCACGCCGTCCCCCCGGCCGATTCCGGCGGACAGGGCGTTCACCGCGTCGCTGGCGTTTTCCCGCACGCGCGCGTTGGGCAGAAGCCGGGCAAACAGCGCGCGGAATTTCTCGCGGTTGGCCGCAAGCCCCCCGCCCGAGATGCCCGCGAAAAACGCGGCGATTTCCGCCTGCTCCCCGCCGATGGGCGCGGTAACCCGGCGCACGGTCTCCTCAATGTGGCCAAAGGCCGCCTCCTGCGTCTGTCCGGTCAGACTGGCCGCTCCGCCGATTGCCCGCGCGATCACGCGGCCGCTCTCGTCGCACAGCGCCATGTCCGTCTTGGTTCCGCCGCCGTCCAGGCCGAGTATATACATTCCCATATCCCCTTACATCTTATAATCGTTGAGTATCTCGAAGCGCTGCTCCCGCCGGTACTGCGCCGCGCGCATCTGCTCGAGCGTCTCCTCGAGTACGCGCCGCTCGTGAATCTCGTCGATTCCGGCCTCGCGCGCCTCCCAGCCGAAGCGGGCGATCAGCGCGTTCCGCCCGGGCGTGCCCAGCGGCATGCGGCTGATCAGCAGGTACTCCATACACAGCATTAGTTTCTGCAGCCGGGCGCGGTTTTCCTGCCCCTCGGTAAAAAACAGCGCCTCGCCCAGCAGCTCGACCGAGCGCTCGATCACCTCGTCCCGGATAAACGGCGCGTCCTCCTGAGCGCCGATGGTCACGTGCCAGGGCCGGGCCGCCCGCTGCCACAGCTCGACGTACTCGCGCACGTAGGGTGCGGCCGCCTCGCCGTAATAGCCGCGCAGGAAGTCGTCCATGTGCGCCTGCATGTCGCAGTCCGGGTTCCACATCAGCTTCGCCTGAAGATACGCCTCCAGCTCGGCCAGGTGCCCGCCCCCGCCATGGGAGAAATTGCCCTGCTCGAAGACGCCCTTCACGCCCATCTCCCGGAACAGGCGCAGGTTTTTGTCCAGCGCGTCGAAGTTGGGCATGGGAATCAGGTAATTCGAGAACTGGGTCACGTAGTCCCACACGTACAGGCGCTCAGTAATCCGGCTCCAGTCCTGAAGGTCGCGCAGGAAGGCGTTCTCGCCCCGGCTCCTGCACTCGCCCGGCGTTTCATCCGCGCGCGGGTCGAGCGGCGCGGCCAGCTCGCCGTTCAGGGGATGCGAAAAGCAGCACTCGATGCTGCACAGCCGCACGATCACGTTGTGCCTGGGCCGCACGTGCCTGGGCGCCTTGCGGGTGTACTGGTATGCGAAGGTGTGTATCAGCACGTTCGGATACTCCTGTTCGATCTCCTCGGCTACCCGGTTCACAAACCGGATCATGCTGCCGGCGGGACTGCCCTCCTCCGCGTCCACCCGCGCGCACTCGGGACAGGTGCAGTAGTTGTACCAGTCGTTCTGCGCGACCGAGAATACCCGGCAGTCCGGGTTCTCCCGAATCCACTTCCGCACGCCCTCCACCGTCAGGCGATACACGTCCGGGTTGGACAGGCACAGCTGCGTCCGCTCGCGCAGACGACTGCCATTCACCTCGGAAAAGTACTCCGGGTGCGTGTCGAAGTATTTCTCCACCGGCACCAGGTCGTTGAACGAGTGGTGAAAGTTATAGAACTTCATCCGCCCGCCCTGACGCACGCTGATGTCCGCCTTGTTGCCGTTCATGCGGCTGCGCACCGCGAAGTCGCCGTCGAACGCGTCCCGCCAGTAGGCCTCCCGGCTCTCAAAGGCCGGCCTGTCCACGCGGTTCACCTCGCCGAAGGTCAGGCGGCTCCGCTTCGGAATCAGGCTGCAGTCCGAGGCGAACCACCGGCAGCCCAGCTCCTCCTCGAGAAAGGCGTACACCGCGTACAGCGTGCCCCGGGGCGTCGCGCCCGCCAGCAGCAGGCAGCCCTCGCCCGAGCGCATCACATACCCTTCCTCGCCCAGCGCGTCCCAGTCCACCTCGATCCCGTAGTGAGCCAGCCGTCCGCTGCGCCCCACCAGAATCTCGTGCGCGCCGTCCGCCACCAGCTCGGTCTGCACGGGCAGTGCCGCGCCGCTCATCTGCTGCACAAACTTCTCCAGCTCGTCGCAGGCCAGCTTCACCGTCTCGTGCGCCGGGTGCGACATCACAATCCGCCAGTCCGTCCGGCCGTGCTCGGCCAGAACATACTCTCTCATCGCGTTACTCCTCTCTGAAAACCGGGTCGGCAGGTCGGCAGGGCCGAGCAGGCTGAGCCTGCACCCACTTGCTGCCGGTCGGCAGGGCCGACGGCCACTCGCTCCCGCCGAGGCCGCGCGAATCTGTCGGCCATAAATTAGAGCCTCCAGATTCTCCGTGGTCGAAAAACTCGGGCATACACCCCACAAGGGCTTGGGGGCGGTTCTATCGACGACCATTGGCCACCATACACTAAAGCGGCCAAGGTCTGCGTTTTTGAACCCCTCCGCCTGCTTCGCAGGCACCTCCCCTTTCAGGAGAGGCCGGGCACGGGCCGCACAATCCTTCTCCCCTCCCACGCCGCATTCGGGGAACCGCGTTCCTCTCCGCACCTTCGTTATGCGAATCAAAGTGTTTTCCGGGTGGGGTCTGGGGAGGCGCAGAAACGCGTGCGGCCTGACCTGCTCTCAACGATGCACTGCCTTTCATATGGCTGCGCGGCAGCAGGTGGGTCCGGGCACTGCCCGGTCAAAAAGGCGGCCTCCCCAGCGTAACCCTCTCCCCTGCTACTCGTGAATAAAGCACTTGCACTCGTTGCGTCCAAACGTCAGCTCGATCGCCTCGCCGGGCCGGATTTCGTGCGTCTCGCCGGTATACATGTCCTCCAGACGGCCGCTCTCCCAGGGCACGCGCACAGTGTACGTTCCGGCTTCGTGCGCGAAGATCGAGAACATGCGGCTGTTGGTGTAGACCGGCAGGCCGTCCTCATTCCAGATAAACGCGCCCGCCTTTCGCGCCAGCGGCCTGAGCACGTACTCGGGAATCACGCCCTGCGCGGCCCACGCGTCGAACCCGCCGTTTTCGCGCTCCCTGACCACGAACTGCTCCGTTTGGCTGACCAGCCCGCGCCCGAACACGTTTTCCTCCGGCTCGTCCGCCTCGACGAAGGTACCTGCGTCGTCCAGTCTGCCGCCGAACACGCGGGGCATGCCGTCCTCGTTGTACGCGCCGTCCTCGGCCACGGTATAGCC
>CAKUFB010000206.1 GCA_934647145.1 uncultured Clostridia bacterium | reverse complement strand
TAGGCGTGCTGGCGCTTTTCGGCGAGCAGGTGTTCGCGGATCTGGTCCTTGATCTCGTCGAACTTCATGGGCTCGGATTCCTTCTTGCCGTCCAGGCGGATGAGGTGGTAGCCGAACTGGGTCTTGACCGGGCCGCGCACCTCGCCGACGGCCATGTCGAAGCAGGCCTGATCGAACTCGGGCACCATCTGGCCGCGGCCAAACTCGCCCAGGGAGCCGCCCTGCTGGGAGGAGGGGCAGGAGGAATACTCGCGCGCCGCATCCTCGAAGGAGATTTCGCCCGCGTTGATCTTGCCCAGGATTTCGTTTGCCTTGTCCTCGGAGTCCACCAGGATATGGCTGGCGGAGACCATGGGCTGGCCGGCGAACTGCTTGGGGTTCTCGTCGAAGAACTTCTTCACCTCGTCGTCGGTGACCTTGACGTTTTCGACGGCCTTGTTCATGGCGTACTGGATGAGCAGCTGCTCGCGCACCTGGCGGAGCTGCTCCTTGAAGGCGGGCTCGCGCTCATAGACGTTGCGCAGCGCGTCAGCCAGGAAGAGCTTCTGCGCGATGATCTGATCGAGCACCATGGCGCGGCCCTGGGGGTTGTTCAGGCTCTGGCCGCGCTGACCCATCTGCATGAGCAGCTCGTCCACGTCGGCGGAATAAATCGGCTGGTTATTGACGATCGCCAGCGGCTTCATCTGATTTTCCATTGAAAAAGTCTCCTCTCGTTTCTGCGAATACATCAGACAGTATATCACGAAAACATGGCGCGCGCAAGGCGGGCAGCGGAGGATTTCCGCTTTTCTCCGGCCGGAAAGTGTGCTATAATGAAGTCGCCGGGCGCGGCGCGTCCGAACACACGACAGGCGGGGAATGCGATGTTTGAACTGCTCAGGCGAGAGGGACGCGCCCGACGGGGGCGCATGACGACGGCGCACGGCGTGATCGAGACGCCGGTGTTCATGAACGTGGGCACCAGCGGGGCGATACGCGGGGGCGCGTCGTCCGCGGATCTGGAGGAAATCGGCTGTCAGGTCGAGCTGTCCAACACCTACCACCTGCACGTGCGCCCGGGCGACGAGCTGATCGCGAAAATGGGCGGCCTGCGCGCGTTCATGGACTGGAAGGGGCCGCTGTTGACCGACAGCGGTGGGTTTCAGGTCTTCTCACTGGCCAATATCCGACGCATCAGCGAGGAGGGCGTGGCCTTTCAGTCTCACCTGGACGGCAAGCCGCTCTTTATCGGCCCGAAGGAATCGATGCGCATTCAGTCGAACCTGGGCTCGACCATCGCCATGGCCTTCGACGAGTGCATCGCGCTGCCGGCCGAAAGGCGCTATGTCGAGCAGTCGATCGAGCGCACGACGCGGTGGCTGGCGATCTGCCGGGACGAGCTTGCCCGCCTGAACGCGCAGGAGGGGACGATCAACCCGCAGCAGCTGCTCTTCGGCATCAATCAGGGCGGAACGTATGCCGATCTGCGCGTGAGGCACATGCGGCAGATCGCCGCGCTCGATCTGCCCGGCTACGCGATCGGTGGATTGAGCGTGGGCGAGAGCGCACAGGAAATGTACGACACGATCGACGCGGTCGAGCCGCACATGCCTGCCGATAAGCCGCGCTACCTGATGGGCGTGGGCACGCCGCTCAACATACTCGAGGGCGTGTATCGCGGCGTGGACTTCTTCGACTGCGTGCTGCCCCTGCGCGCCGCCCAGCACGGCAACGTCTTCACCTGGGAGGGGAGGAAGCGCCTGTCCGCCGCCCGCTATATCGACGATCCGCGCCCCATCGAGGAGGGCTGCCCCTGCCCGGCCTGCCGCAGGTACTCCCGCGCTTACATCCGCCACCTCATCAAGGCCGACGAGCGCCTGGGCATGAGGCTGTGTATCCTGCACAACCTCTACTTCTACAATGAGCTGACCCGCCGCATCCGTCAGGCGCTCGACGAGGGCGCGTTTACCGCCTTTTATTCCCGCTGGCGCGAGACGCTGGACGCGAGGGACACGTTGGCGCGGCCGCCTTTTTGACCGGGCAGTGCAGGCTCCACCTGCCGCCGGTTCGATCGACGACTGTCAGCCGCCATAGATTGAAGCGGCCGAAGTCTGCGTAATTCCGTCGCGTGGGCGCTGCGGCTGGGGGAGGCTCCCGGAATTATGCCGGCCCTGCGATAGAAGAGGCGGTAGCTGGGGGAGGCTCCCGGAATTAAGCCGGCCTTGCGATAGAAAAGGCGGCAGCAAGTGGGTGCAGGCTCAGCCTGCCTCCCCCAGACCCCCACCGAAGTTTGTCCCCAGGCACGGCGAAACGCTTTTCTTTCCGCTGCGGCGCTTCGCAAAAGCGTGGGGAGGGGTGCGGGGAGGGGCAATGCCCCTCCCCGCACGCGCCCGGCGGCTTTGCCGCCGGGCGCGATGGCTGGGTGCAGGCTCAGCCTGCACCCAGCGCGATGGGGTTAACGGATGAAGTTGGTGCTCACGCGCGGCTCGCGCTCAGGCCTGGGCAGATTGGCCTCGCGCACGGAGCGCAGGAGATACGCCATCTGCCGCCCCAGCACGCGCATGACCTGCAGACCCTCCAGATCCTGGCGCGTTTCCTCGGGCCGGTTGCCGTGAACGCTGTTCCAGTACTGCGAGGACACGACCGGCATGCGGCTGATCGTGAAGTACTTGTTCAGCCGGTCGAAGGCCGCGCTGGCCCCGCCCCTGCGGCAGGACACCACGCACGCGGCCGGCTTGTCGGCCATGTCGCGCCCGCAGGCGTAGAACGCCCGGTCAAGCAGCGCGCACAGCGCCCCGTTCGGCCCGGCATAGTAGACCGGCGAGCCGACGACCAGCCCGTCCGCCTGGCGCATTTGGGCGATCAGCGCGTTGCAGGGGTCGTCCTTATACACGCACGCGCCCGTCCTCGCGCAGCCGCCGCAGGCCACGCATCCCTGAACCGGGCCTTTCCCGATCCAGAAGATCTCGGTCTCCACGCCGCATTCGTTCAACGCGCCCGCCACCTCGGCAAGCGCGGTATAGGTGCAGCCCTTCTCGTGCGGACTGCCGTTGACCAGCAATACCTTCACATTCGTCACGCTCCTTTGCTCTGGCAGGTTATGCCTGCTCAGGGTAGTGATAGACCTCTTCGCTCTCAAAATACCGCGTCTCGATCTGCGGCAGCGCCTGCACCATCCGCTCGGCCACGCAGCGCATGCCCTCCCGCTCGGAGCCGCAGTGGCCCAGGATCAGCAGCGCCTTCTTCATGCCCAGCTCGGACGCGTCGCGCGCGTACTCACCCAGCTGCCATTCGCACGCTTCGCCGGTCAGCACGATTTCCGCCGGGCCGGACAGCTCCTCGAACACGCCGCCAGGCGTGCCGAAGGCGGTGGTGACGCGGGTGCACGGCTCGTCCAGCGTGCCGCAGATACGCACGTGCGCAATGCCCAGCGCCTTCTCGATATGCGCCGCCAGCTCGCGGGGCGTGATGGGTGCGTCCAGGTGATAGCAGTTCGTGCCGAAGTATTCCAGGCGCTCCAGATGGCCCGGCAGCCCCAGCGCCGCCAGCTCGCCCTGACAGATCATGTCCACGGGCGCATTATGTGGGTGGTCGTGATAGCGGTAGACGGTCAGGCCGGTTCGCTCGATCAGCGCGCGCTTGGCCTGCGCGGCGGGTGTGTGCGCGTGCGGATCGACCGGGTCGTCCCAGTGGTTATAGTACAGCGGCTCGTGAGTAATCAGCAGCTGTGCGCCCCAGGCGGCCGCCTCGCGGATAATCTTCGGCGTGGCGAAGCAGCACACCGCCGCCTTCGTCACCTCGCGCGATGGGTCGCCCGCCTTGAGCGTGTCGCAGGTCTTTTCATACTCGCCCGGTGCCCAGGAAAACATCTCCTGCAGGATCTCCTCAGCCTTCATCGCAGGACACTCCTTCCTTTATAAGAATCTCGCGCAGGATGGGCGTAAAGCGGTCGGCGATGGCGCGGTGCCCGCCGCGCAGCGGGTGAAGCGGCTCGAGCGGCACCCAGCCTTTACTCGAGACGAAGTACACCCTCGAGTCGCGTGCGCGGTATTCCTCGACCATCCGGCGAACCTCCTCGTCGAACGCCCCGCAGAACGCGCTCAGGCACACGATGACCGCCCGGGGCGAGCGCTCGCGAACCAGCCTGAGCAGTTCCAGATACCGCGCGATATACTCTTCAGCCGTCGCGCCCCGGTCGTTCGCGCCGTGATTGATCACCACCACATCCGGCCTCTCGCCGGTGTAGGGCACGCCGTCGTACACCCAGGGGTAGATCAGCCCCGCGCGGGGCACGCTGCCGCAGCCGGTTCGGGTCAGGCCGACCGCGCCGTACGCCTGAAACATCGTCCTCAGGTTCAGCCGGCGCGCAGTCAGGGCGGCGTAGGTGGCGCAGTTGTCGTCCTGATAGGGGCGATTGAACTGGTCGTTGACCGGATTGGCCGGGGTCGCGTCGTAGTCCGCGTCGATCAGCACGCCCTCAGTAATCGAGTCGCCCACGAACTCGATCAGCGGCCGGTTGTCCTCGGGCAGCAGCGCCGCTGCCTTCACCTCAGCCCCAATGAACGAAATCGCGCCCATCAGCGGGGCGTACCAGCGCGGCAGCTGTTCCATGCCTCCCTTGTAGGTCACGCGCAGCACGTGCTCGCCCTCGCCGACCGCCGTCACGCGCAGGTACCGGTCGACCGGCGCCTCGATGCTCGCCCCGCCGTCCAGGCTCAGCCACAGGTGTGGAAAGGGCTGCCCCAGGTAGCCCAGGTCAAAGTGCAAAAGCGCCGTCTCGCCCTCAAACGCCAGCTCGAAGTACGAGCCGGGCGCGGTAGTCGTCGTGTAGCGCGCGGTGGGCTGCACGAACAGATGCGGATCGCTGCCCTCCCTCACCAGCCGCGTCCAGCGGCCGGTCAGGCGCACCGACGGGTCATACCAGTGAATAAACATATCCTTCACTCCATTTCATTTGTGAATGCCTATCTGATTCAGCTCTCGCCGCGCCCGGCGGCGTTGCCGCCGGGCGCGGGCGGGGAGGGGCATTGCCCCTCCCCGCACCCCTCCCCGCTCTCCTGCGA
>CAKUFB010000205.1 GCA_934647145.1 uncultured Clostridia bacterium | reverse complement strand
GGCAGGGCCGACGGCCGGTTGCTGCCGCCGATTCTGTCGACGACTTCGGGAAGCATAAATTGAACTTCCCGAAGTCTTTGGTTTTCCGGGACTTCCCGGAAAACTCATGTCGGCGTTGCCGACACCCATCTACTACCGGTCGGCAGGGCCGACTGCCACTCGCTGCCGGTCGGCAGGGCCGACGGCCGGTTGCTGCCGCCGATTCTGTCGACGACTTCGGGAAGCATAAATTGAACTTCCCGAAGTCTGCGAATCCGCAGGCTTCCCTGCGGATTGTAAGTCGGCACTGCCGACTCGGGCTGCCGCGGGTTCTATCGACGACCCTGAGCGCCATAAATTGAAGCGCTCAGGGTCTGCGTTTTTTGAACCTCTCCGCCTGCGCTGCAGGCACCTCCCCTTTCAGGGGAGGCATTCGCTCCGCACAGACAATTTGGGGAAAAACGTCCCCGCCCAACGCCTCATTCGGGGCACGCATTACTGCCCCTCACACGTCAGGCTGCTCAGCTCCCTTTCAAGAGAGGACGCATCGCCGGTCGGCATGCCTCTACCTCCCACGCCTCATTCGGGGAAGTGCATTTCTACATTATCCCTTGTCAGGCGGATCATAGTGTTTTCCGGGAGAGCTCGAGAGGCGCCTTTTTCAAAAAGGCGGCCTCTCGAACGTCTCTCACGTCAGCTCCAGGATCAGCGCGTTGAGCAGATCGGCGCCAGTCTGCGTGGCGTGGACGCGGCCGTTTTCGCGGGCGAGAAAGCCGCCGTCGATCAGGCGGGCGACGACCGGCTCGCGGCCTGTAAAGAGCGCCTCAGGCACGCCCTCGCGTGTGCGCAGCCCCAGCATGACCTGTTCCTCGTACCGGTCGGACGCATCCAGGCGCTCGAGGTCGGTCGCGCGCGCGCCGGACAGATACTCGTCCAGGCGAGCGGGGTTGGAAAAGCGCGTCTCCTCCATCAGCGAGTGCGCCGCGCAGCCCAGCCCCAGGTATTCGCCCCTGCGCCAGTAGAGCAGGTTGTGGCGGCACTCGCGGCCCGGGCGCGCGTAGTTGGAGATTTCATAGCGGAGATAGCCCGCCTGCCTGAGGAAGGCCTCGGCCGCATGCTGCATGGCGAGGGTGGTTTCGTCGTCCGGCAGGGCGCACTCCCCCGCCTGCACCGCCCGGAAAAGCGGCGTGTCTTCCTCGAGGATCAGCGAGTAAAGCGACAAATGCTCCGCGCCCAGCGAGGCCGCGCGCCGGACAGACTGGAAAAAGTCCGCCTCGGTCTGACCGGGCAGGCCGTACATGAGGTCGAGGTTCAGGTTGTCGAAGCCCGCCTCGCGCGCCATAGAGACCGCTTCCACCGCCTGCTTTGCCGTGTGGATGCGGCCGATGCGGCGAAGCAGCGCATCCGAAAAGGACTGCACGCCCAGACTGAGCCGGTTGACCCCCGCCTGCCGATAGGCGCGCAGGTTCTTTTGCGTCAGCGTGCCGGGGTTGCCCTCCAGGGTGATCTCCGCGTCCGGGGAAAAGGCGAACGCGGCGCGCAGCGTATCAAGGAGCGCCTGCACCTGCCCGCCGCAGAGCAGCGAGGGGGTGCCGCCGCCGAAAAACACGCTGGTCACGGTGCGGCCGGCCGCCCAGCGTTCGCCCTGCGCCCGGATTTCGCCGTGCAGCGCGCGCAGGTAAGGCTCGATGGCCGCTTCCCGTCCCGCCCAGGAAGCAAAGTCGCAGTAGGCGCACTTACTCTTGCAGAAGGGAACGTGCAGGTACAGCGCAAACTCGGCCATGTCAGTCCTCCAGGTCGTAGGGCAGCTCGTACCGCCGGGCGTATTCCTCGCCCGCCGTGCCCTCGAACACGATCAACCGAAGAGACGCGCACCCGGCGAACACGTGCTCGCCCAGTTCAGTCAGCCCAGGCGGCAGCTGCACCTCGCCCAGCAGCGCGCACTGCGAAAAGGCCCGCGCGCCGATCGAGGTCACTGTGCCCGGAAGGCTCGCGCGGGTCAGCGCCCGGCAGTCCGAAAAGGCTTCTTTTCCAATCGTCTGCAGCCCCTGCGGCAGCGTCACGTCGTCCAGCGCGTGGCAGGCGGCGAACGCGCCCTCGCCCAGGCGGGTCAGCTGCTCCCCGCGGAAGGTCACCTGCGCCAGCGCCGTACACTTGGCGAAGGCATAGTCGCCGATCACGCGCAGACCCTCCGGCAGCGAAACCGACGTCAGCCCCTTCGCCGAGGCAAACGCGCCCTGCGCAATCGACGTGACCGCGCAGCCGTTCACCTCGTCCGGAACCGTCAGGTCGTTCGCGCCGCCCGCAAAGCGCACCAGCGTCGCCTCGCCGCCGGACAGCTCATACGTCAGGCCGTCCTGCGTCACCTGAGACGCGCCGCATCCGCACAGGCAGCATATCGCCGCCAGCAGCACAAAAACGATCGCTTTTTTCATACGAATCCTTTCTCGAGGGGACGTTGGGAAGGCCGCCTCTTCGACCGGGCAGCGCCAGAACACACTGGCTGCCGCGCGCCCATAAGAAGCGCTGAGCTGCGAGAAAAAAGGCGGGGCCGCGTGGATTTTTCCCTCTCCCGCAAAGCACTTTGATCCACGAAGAGTGTTTTGAGAGATCAGTGCGGTTTCCCAAGGCATTTTTTCAGAACCGGCGGCCAGTGGAAACCGACGCGAGTCGGCAGCGCCGACCATCAATCCGCAAGAAACTCTTGCGGATTCGCAGACCTTGGCCGCTTCAGTTTATAGCGGCCAATGGTCGTCAACAGGATGCGCTATTCAAGAGCCTCCCCCAGCGGGGCGGGCAGCGCCCGCTCGTCAATCCGCAAGAAACTCTTGCGGATTCGCAGAATTCGGGAAGTCCAATTTATGCTTCCCGAATTCGTCGATAGAACCGGCGGCAGCAACCGGGTGCAGGCTCAGCCTGCCGGCAGCAAGTGGAACCGGGCACTGCCCGGCGCAGCAGGCTCAGCCTGCCTCTCGAGTGTTACCCTCTATACTGATGTGCCAATCGACGAGCGCGCATCGCCGCGCGCCTGCGCCGTTCGCGCTCCCGCTGGCGGTTGATCTGCCGCTGCCGGAGCGCCGCCGCGCAGGTCGCGCCTGCCAGGCCAATGCCCAGCACCCACTTCCAGCCGCTGTGCTTCTTCCTGGTGGGCTGGGCGGCGGATGAATTGGCCGCGTCGATCGACTGCGCCGCGGAAGCGCCCGTGGAAAGCTCCCCGCTCTGCGCGGACGCGTCGGCGCTCTGTGGGAGAGGCGTCTCAACCGGCGTGGGCTGAATCGGCCGCTCGCTCAGGTGCTCGAACAGGTCGTTCTTTCCTTCCGTATCCGGGCCGACCGTCGAATAGGCCAGGCCGAAGATCGAATTATCGTACTTCCCGCCTGCGGATACCTGGTAATACTTGTGCTGGGAAACGTGCTGCGAGTAGCCCAGCTGCGCCGACTGAAGCGGGGTCAGGCCGCCCAGCTGCTCATAGGGCGTATTCCAGTCCAGATAGACCCGGTTCTCCGCATACAGGTGCAGGTACAGCTTCTTGGTCTGCCAGACGCCGTACAGGTACGCCGAATTCGGATAGCGCGCGGGGTCGGCAGCCGCCTCGATCGCCTCCTGCATCAGACGCGCCGTCACCTTATGCTGATTGTGGCCGTACTCGCCGTCCAGATCGTGGGTCACGATGACCTCCGGCCGGAAGCGGCGGATGCGCTCCACCAGCTGCTCGATCACACTGTCCGCGCCGCCCCAGTTGGCGAGCGTCTGCTCGTAGGACTTGATGCGCTCGTCGCGCAGATTGATAAACTCGGGATAGGTGCGCACGCCCATGATCCACAGCCCCTTGAGCGCCTCCTCGCGGCGGCTGCGCGCGCAGTTGGCCATGTACACCACCTGGGTAGGCCTGCCTTCGGCCAGGTTGTAGTAGGGGATGACGCCGCCGAAGAAGATCAGCTCGTCGTCCTGGTGCGTAGAGACCACCATCAGGTCGGACTTGGTCAGCTGATCGTCCCAGATCTGCGTGTCCGCCTTCGGCTCGCCGGCTGAATAGACGCGCAGCGTGTGGATTTCCTGCTTCGCGGCCGTCATGGTCAGCAGGATGCGGCGCGTGCGCTCATTCAGGGGATAGTAATCGTTGATTTTCGGAAAGGTACAGCTCTCGTCGCGCGTGGCGAGCAGCTGGCCGTCCGCGTCAAACTCCTCGATCGTGTAGCCGGTCGGGTCGAAGTCCCACTTGATGACCAGCGCGCCCGGCACGACTTCGTCAGGCAGGCTGATCGAAATCGTGGCGTTCGGCTGGCTGTAGCTCCAGGAGCTGGAGATCCTGTCGTCCAGGAAATGGTGTGACTTACCCTCCGAGGTCTTTATCTTGCATTCCGAGGTGACGTCCTGAGCCGTTTCCGCTTGGCACACACCCACGCACAGCAGCAGCGCAAGGCAGATCAGCAGGCCGCCCCAGTTTTTCAAAGCGTTCATGATATCCTCATCCTTCCGTTGGCTGTTCTTTTGTACGAGTTTCCCATGGCTGTTTTCAGTCGAGAGCGTGAACCCCTCAGTCGCCTGACGGCGACAGCTCCCCTTTCATGGGAGCCTTGATTGCGCCGACCGTGCCTTTCCTGAAAGGATAGGCGGCTGCGAAGCAGGCGGTGGGGTTAAAACGCAGACCTTGGCCGCTTCAGGGTATGGCGGCCAATGGTCGTCGATAGAATCGGCGGCAGCAGATGGAACCGGGCACTGCCCGGCGGACAAACTTCGGTGGGGGTCTGGGGGAGCGCGAAGCGAAGCGGAGCCTCCCCCAGCGGGAGACACAGCGGTGCAGAACCACGCAGACCTTGGCCGCTTCAGCCTATGGCGGCCAATGGTCGTCGATAGAACCGGCGGCAGCAAATGGCCGTCGGCACTGCCGACTAGTCCATCTTGAGCACGGCCATGAACGCCTCGCTGGGCACCTCGACCGAGCCCACCTGGCGCATGCGCTTTTTGCCCTCCTTCTGCTTTTCGAGCAGCTTCTTTTTGCGGGTGATGTCGCCGCCGTAGCACTTGGCCAGCACGTCCTTGCGCAGCGCCTTGACGGTCTCGCGGGCGATGATCTTGCCGCCGACCGCCGCCTG
>CAKUFB010000204.1 GCA_934647145.1 uncultured Clostridia bacterium | reverse complement strand
CATTACGGGCTTTGCTTTCGGGCAAGGCCCATTTTATTTTTGGGAAAACCGGAAAAACCGCTCTCCAACTGTCCGTAAGGCGGTGAAGGAGACCATCCTTCGGATTGGAGGAAGTCAGATGACTGATTTGGAGCAGCGGAAAATCATCGTGCTGCGCAGCGAGGGCAAGAGCTATAACGCCATCGCGGGCGAAATGAATCTGTCGGTCAACACCGTCAAAACCTTCTGCCGCAGGAACCGTCTGGGCGGCACGAGAGGAATCGAAAAAGAATCTGAAAAGACCCCTGAAATTGACTTGCTAAGTCAGAAAAACAGAGGTAATACTACTGACACCGACAAGCCGGGAATCCTTGAAAACACTGGTTTTTCGGCTCCTCGGAGGGCTTTCAAAGTCAAGGTTACATTTGCCGAGAGCGCGGACGAGCAGGCCATCCCTGATGTGATGGAAATGCTGCTGCGCTCCCGGTACAGACAGGGGTGATGAAGATGAAAAGAGTGATATGCCTTTATCGCGTTTCCACGGTGGGCCAGGTGGATCATGACGATATCCCCATGCAGAAAATCGCCTGCAGGGAATACGCCGCCACCCATCCCGACTGGGAAATCGTGGATGAGATTTCCGAAAAGGGGGTCTCCGGATACAAGATCAGCACCAACGCCCGCGATGCCATCATCGAAATCAAGAAGAAGGCCATCAACAGGGAATTCGACGTGCTGCTGGTTTTCATGTTTGATCGTCTGGGCAGGCGCGAGGATGAAACGCCCTTTGTGGTACAATGGTTTGTGCAGCAGGGCATCGAAGTCTGGTCTACCCGCGAGGGCGAGCAGCGTTTCGACAACCACGTGGACAAGCTGCTGAATTACATCCGCTTCTGGCAGGCGTCAGGGGAAAGCGAAAAGACCTCCATCCGCGTCAAGACCAAGCACATCCAGATGGTGGAAGACGGCCAGTACCGGGGCGGCTACGTACCATACGGTTACAAACTGGAGCATCAGGGACGCACCAACAAGAAAAACCAGCCCGTGAGGGACTTGGTGATTGACGAGGACGAGGCCGCCGTGGTACGGGAGATTTTCCACCTGCTCACGGACGAGGGCTACGGCACCGTGCGGGTGGCCAATTACCTGAACGATAAGGGCATCAAGACCAAGCGCGGCAAGAGCCTGTGGCGAGGCACCTCCATCCGGGCGCTGATCGACAATCCCATCTACATCGGGATTTACCACATGGACGGAGCACAGTCTCAGCCCTTCGACCACTTGAAGATTGTGGATGAAGCCATGTTCGAACGGTGCCAGCAGACGGTAAAGGGCCGGGCCACCTGTCTGGGGGATAAGATGACCATGCCCGTCAGGACGGACACCCGCAGCCTTTTGTCCGGCATCATCTACTGCGCAGACTGCGGCTCCCGCCTGGCCTACAGCCACAACGTCACCCGGCGAAAGCTGGCGGACGGCACGGAGCGGGTGTACGAGCGGGAATGCTACCGCTGTTACCGGAAGATCAACGCCAGGGAGACCTGCGACGGGCAGAGCTCCTACAACGCCGAGACCATCAACGAGACGGTGCTCTACGAGGTGCGCAGGATTTTGAACGCCATCAAGTCCAAGCCTGAAGCGGCCCTGCTGGAGAAGGCCAAGGAGCGCACCACCGGGGTGAACGAGATTGCCTACCGTCAGGCCGAGGCGGATTTCTTCGAGGCCCACAAGCAGATCACGGCGCTGGAAGATCAGACCATGAAATTCCTGACGGGCGAAAACACGGTGGATATCAGCATCATCAACGCCATGATGCCCAAGTACAAGGAGAAGTTGGCCCACGCCCAGAAGCGGATGGACGAAACCCGTGACAAGATGGAAGCGGAGAAGGCCACTGCGAAGAACGCCGTGCAGGAAGTGACCGACCTGCTTTCCTGGGCGGAGACCTTCGACGATGCCACCATTGAAGAAAAGCATATGATCATTGCCCGGCTGGTGGAGCGCATCGACATCGGGCACGACTACGAGATTGAGATCAAGTTCCGGATCAGCGTGGAGCAGTACATGCGGATCGCGGCGTAAGCGCAGAGCACACACACCCGCAGGGCGACGAGCCTTGTGGGAATTTTTTTGCTTTCTGACACTTTGGTATGCTATAATCCAGCCCTTAAGCCACACCGATTCCAGCCCATCGTTCACCTCGAAAAACAAAGTGCCTGTCACATAAGCCACACCGACAACGTGCACTCAAGTGACAGACACACCGTTAGCATCGACGATGAACACAGGCATTTTTGAACACCCCTGCGAGCGGGGGAGAGAAATCCATCGTTCGGAAAACGGATGACCTTCGATGTGACCGGAGTGATGGATTTCGTCAATTTTCGGCTCTCCAAAATGAACATAGCGGTTTCCGGAGAAAAGGAAAAACCCTCGAAAACGTAGTGTTTTCAAGGGTTTGTGGTGGTCGCAACAGGACTCGAACCTGTGACCCCATCGATGTGAACGATGTGCTCTACCAACTGAGCCATGCGACCTAATTCCGAACGTTGTTTGCTTTAAACCAGAAATCGTTCGGTTTCTTTCTGGTTTCCACCATGTCGGTCTTGGTTACCAGTGGGGTGGACACTTAAGTAATTCATAACTCGTTCGTCGGGAGAAAGTACCAGTAGGTTCTACCAACTGAGCCATGCGACCTAATTCCGAACGTTGTTTGCTTTCAACCAGAAATCGTTCGGTTCTTTCCGGTTTCCACCATGTCGGTCTTGGTTACCAGTGGGGTGGACACTTAAGTAACTCATAGCCCGTTCGTCGGGAGAAAGTACCAGTAGGTTCTACCAACTGAGCCATGCGACCATAATGGAATTGGGAGAACCGATTGGCAATTTTCATTGCCGGGCGGTCGACCGATTCTTCCGAAGGAAGATGAGGGAGACCGCGAAATTTTGTCGATCCGGAAGCCGATCCGGGGAGGGCGCTGGTCGTTATGTACATCAGCCAGTATGGTCTACCAACTGAGCCATGCGACCTTAACTTCCATTTGGCTGTTGAGAGAACCTACCAGTGGGTTCTACCAACTGAGCCATGCGACCTTGTTGCATCGGGTTTCCCGCAGCAACAGATATATTCTAACACAGGACGGCGCAGCTGTCAAGGGGTAAAATTCACTTTTTTCCATTTCCGCGCGATTTTCTTTTCCACGCGTGGCTGCCGCCGCTATGCTCGCTCTTTCTCGGGCATAGCCGCAGCGCGTCGGTTGGGCCGGCAAAGCCTGACGCGACTTGTTGGGGCGCTTTTTGCCGGGTCTGCGCCGCAAGCCCTGATTCGACGCCGAATCGCGCTCTCCTCCTCCCCTTCCGCCGGAAAATGCCGGGAGCATGCGCTTCGAATTCCTCGAATCGAGGCGCCGCAGAACGCCCCGGCCGCGCGGCGCAGCCGGAGCGCAGTGGTTTACTCAGATGGCGCGCGCTCCTCCGCTGACGGAAAGCGGCATGGCCTGCCAGCGGTTTTCCAGGCCGACAAGCGCCTGCGCGACGCGCGCGGGGTATCCCTCGTCCGTGTACAGGCAGAGCAGCGTCGGGCCGGCGCCGCTGACGCAGAAGCCGATTGCGCCCGACGAGAGCGCCCGCTCGCGCACCGCGTCGTACTCGCGGAAAAGCGGCTTGCGATAGGGCTGGTGCAGGCGATCGGAGAGCGCGGCGGCGATCAGTCGCGCGTCGCCCAGCTCCATCGCGCGGGCAAAAACCGCCGTGCGCGACAGGTTGTATACCGCGTCTCGAAAGGGCACCTGCTCGGGCAGCACGCCGCGCGCCTTTTCGGTGGACAGCTCGAAGTCGGGAATCAGCGCGCAGAACCGGATCGACTCGTGCGGCGCGTAGCGCACGGAAAACGCCTCGCCGCCCTCCATCATCGAGGCGGTCAGGCCGCCCAGCAGGCAGGGCGCGACATTGTCCGGATGTCCCTCGATGGCGGTGGCCGCGTCCAGGAGCGCCTGCTCGTCCATGCGCCCGCCGTGCAGGAGCGACGCGCCCAGTACGCCCGCCGCGATGCAGGCCGCGCTGCTGCCCAGGCCGCGCGCCAGCGGAATGCTCGCCTGAATGTTCACCCGCAGCCCGCGCACGGGCAGGTTCATGCGCCGCATGGCCTCGCGATAGGCGCGCGCGACCAGGTTGTTTTCGTTCGCGTAGGCCGCGTCGCAGCCGGTGATCTCATACCCCTGCGCGATTTCCTCTATTTCATAGGTGTTGTACAGCGACAGCGCGCAGCCCAGGCAGTCAAAGCCCGCGCCCAGGTTGGCGGTGGTCGCCGGGGCCTGAATCCTCACCATACGGCCTTCCTCGCCTTCTCAAGGACGTAGCGCGCCATGTCGTCCCTGTCGATCACGTCGGTGTGCCTCTCCGCCTTCTCGCGCAGGCCGGCAAGGCCCGCGGGCAGCGGCGCGTTCGTGAGCGCCCGCAGCCGGTCGATCAGCTCGAACGAGTCGCCCTTCGCTTCCTCGCCCAGCGCGCGGAGCACGCTCTCCGGGAACTTGTACGGCGAGGCGGTGGACAGCACCACGGTCTTTCCCGCGCCCGGACGCGCCCGCTCGAAGTCGCGCATGGCCTTCCAGGCGACGGCGGTGTGCGGGTCGATCAGGTATCTATTCTCGCGCCAGGCCTCGGCAATCGCGCGCATGGTCTCCTCGTCGGTGGCGCAGGCGGCGAAAAACTCCTCGTGAAGGCGCGCCTTCATCTCCTCGCCCACCTCGTAGCGGCCGTTCTCGCTCAGCGACTTCATCCACCCGGCGACCCTTTCCGTATCCTCGCCGCACATCAGGTAGATCAGCCGCTCCAGGTTGCTGGAAATCAGGATGTCCATCGAGGGCGAAATGCTCTTTTCGAAGGCGCGGTTGCGGTCGTACACGCCGCTCTCCCAGAAGTCGGTCAGCACGCGGTTGACGTTGCTGGCGCAGATCAGCGTGCCCACGGGCAGTCCGGCCTTCTTGGCCAGGTATCCGGCCAGGATGTCGCCGAAGTTGCCGGTCGGCACGGAGAAGTTGAGCTTCTCGCCTTCTTTTATATAGCCCGCGGCCACGCAGTCGGCGTAGGCCTTGAAGTAGTAGGC
>CAKUFB010000203.1 GCA_934647145.1 uncultured Clostridia bacterium | reverse complement strand
TTCACCAACTGCCACTTCACTCAGATCGACCGCTCGACCATCCCGGATGAGAAGGTCGGCCCCCACTGCGGCCGCGAGCATACCCTGCAGCCCTACTTCCACTGGGTGGACAATCTGGTGCTCAATCAGGTCGCCTTCACGGTCAAGTAATCCATTCCATACGAAAATCCTCCTCCGGACACGTCCCGGGGGAGGATTCAGACTGTCAAAAAACTCGGGAGAGCTCGAGAGGGCCGCAGCCCTTTCGAACTTTCAATCGTGCCCAGCGGCGTGTACGGTGGGCACGGGGCGATTTTTGCGCCGGAAAATCCCATTTTCCAGAGAAAAAATCGTTTCCTTGCAGGCTCCGCGCCCGAAAAATCTTTGATTTTTAGCGGAGACTGGTGAGGGTGGCAGTGGCGGGGGAGCTTGCTTCCCCGTCCACCAGCTTGTCAAAACCTTTTTTGACAAGCTGAATCCTCCTCCGGACACGTCCCGGGGGAGGATTATTCTGTCTTCCGACGCCCCTAGTTCGCGAAGAGCACGAGCTGGCTGGCGGGGTCGCTGGCCTGCACGCTCTGGCGAACCTCCGAGCCGGAAAGGTAGTACTCGACGCGCCGGGCGGTGTACTGATAGATCTCGGCGAAGGTGACCTGCCCGTCGCCGTTCGCGTCGGCCTTGAGCTGGGTCTTCTTGTCGCGGATGAGGTCCCAGCCCGCGCCCTCGGCCAGACTGCGCGCCAGCACGGTAGCCACGCCGCCCTCGTCCTCGCCGCCGGTAAAGCGCAGGCGATAGCTGTCCTGACCGGCCGCTGAGGAGGTCAGCACCAGAAAACGTCCCTGACTGAGCGCGTCGAACGCATTTTCACCCGCGCCGATGAATGTGCCGCTCTGGCAGCAGTCGAGTATGACCACCACCTGGCCGGGAATATCCTCAAGCAGGCTGCGCAGCTGTTCAGGGTAGAGGCGCGTACCGTCGTGCAGCTCCAGAAACGCGCCGCCGTCGTCCGCGTCGCCGTGGCAGTTGATATACAGGAGCGACACGTCGTTTTCCGTCGCGCCATAGAAGGCCAGGCTCACGCCGCGCAGTATGTCCTCCATCGTGCTGTCGATCTGCATGCGCACCTGATAGGCCGCGCCCTCGATCGACTGGGCCATGAGCAGGTCGGCCATGCCCTGCGTGGTGTTGCGGTTACCCTCGCGCACGCGGCCGTCCGCGTAGTTTTCCTCGCCCAGCACCAGCGCGCGGTAAACCGCCCGGGGCGGCAGGACGGATACGGTGAACTCGGCGGTCAGGCCGTCTGCGCTCACAGCGGTCACGGTGGCCTCGCCGGTGGAAAGCGCCTGCGCCTGGCCGCTTTCGTTCACCTGAACCACATCCGGATCGGAGCTCGTCCATCTCAGCCGTTTATTGGTGGCGTTCGAGGGGGAGAAGCGCACGTCGAGGGTCTGCGTATCGCCCAGGTGGAGCGTCACCTCGGGGGTGACGGCGATCAGCTTTTCGAGCGCGACCGGCTTGACGATGACGGTCATCACCGCGCGCGCGCCGCTCGCGAAGGCAAAGATCTGTGTGCTGCCCGCGCTTACGGCGGTCACCACCCCGCTCGAGGACACCACCGCCACGCTGGGGTCGGCGCTCGAGTAGGCCACGTCGGGCATGGCGTTTTGCGGCTCGACGTCGGCGGTCAGCTGCTGCCTCTCGCCCACGGCGAGCACAGCGTTCACCGGGCGCAGGGAAACCGAGCGCGGCCTGGACATGTTCTTCTCCGGCATGCTCAGCACCAGGCGATAGGAACCTGTGTTGTTCGAAAAAGCGTTGACGCGCAGGTAATAGGTGCTCCCAGCGGTCAGATAGGCGGTGATGCTGAAGTTGGGGTCGCTGGGAAAGAGCAGGTCGTCGTCCACCTGCAGGGTCAGCCCGGTGGACGAAAGCAGGTAGCCCTGCGTGTCCAGCACGCCGCCTCCCACGCTCTCGGTGCGCAGCGTATACCAGCCGGAGGCCGGCGCGACGAAGCGGAAGTAGTGCGTGTCGCGGGCATGCAGCAGCGTGCGCGAATAGATCGCGCTCTCGCTGCGCAGGTCGATGGGCAAGTCGATGCACTGGCCGTACTTCTGCAGCATCACCTCGAGCGTAACCTCTTCCTCCTGGCCCGAAGGGTACAGCGCGTACAGTATCGCGGTCTGGCCCGCGGTCAGTTCATACTCGACGCATACCCGCCCGGTTCCGCCCGCGCGGCGCAGGGGGTACTCCTCCTCGGGCAGGCGCAGCTCCAGCTCGACCGGCACGTCCTTTGAAAAGGCATAGAAGCGATACACGCCGTCCTGCGTCGGGGTGAACAGGTAGGGCATGGGCTGCGCGGACGGGACGCAGATCTGCCGCGTGCTGGTGAACAGGGTCACGTTGGAGGCGGTATTCTCCTCCTCCGCCCGGGCCGGATGGAACGCGAACAGCGCTGCCGAGCACAGCAGCGCGAACGCGAACAGTCGGTACAGGCGGCCCTTGGTCAAGTCAATCAGTCCTTCGTGAGATAGCTTCCGGCGACATAGCCCTCAACCCGCGCGGTGCGGATGTAGCTCCACTCGCCCTCCTCGCGCACGACAATCACGCGGGCGCCGCTGGGCAGCGAGGCGACGATCTCCGCCTCGGTCGAGGGCGCGGAGCGCACATTGAGCGTGGAAAAGGCGGTGGCCAGGCGCACGGTGGCATAGACCTCGCCCTGGGCAAGCTCCGGCAGGTCGTCCTGCCGGGACGCGAACAGCTCGCCCAGGGGCGCGCGCTGCGCGGTGGTCAGGCTCTGCGTCTCGAACGTCAGCCCGGGATAGTAGAACGCCAGGATCTCCTGCGCGCTCTTGCCGTACTCCCCGGCCATCCACTGCGCGCCGCGCTGACTCATGCCCACGCCGTGGCCGAAGCGCCGCATCGAAAGAATGAAGCCCTCGACCGCGCCGTCGTCGCCCGTCGGGGTCTCGACCGACACGATCTCATAGTCGCCGCCGTTCAGGGACAGCCCCAGCTGATCCTTGAGCTGATCGTACACGTCCAGCTCATACGCAAACGTGCGGTCGACCACCTCCGGCTCGCCCAGCGTCTCGCCGCGCTTCACCCGGGTGATCGTCCGGTTGTTGACCGCCGCGCGCAGCAGCTCCTCAATCGGAATCTCCTCGTACTCGACCGTCACCGGGCAGGCGCTGAGCGTGTACTCGATGCGCAGCTTTGTATACATCCGGCTGGGCTCGGCGAACCGGGGATCGTGCCCGGTCACGGAGACGACCGTGTCCAGGAAGACGTTCTGCGCGTCGTCGTCGTAGCCCAGCGAGGCCAGCTCCTCGGCGGCCGCTGCCTTCATCCAGCCGGCCAGCAGCTCGGGTACGCCGCTTCCGTCCGGACGGATGGTCAGCGACCTGACCAGGCTGCTCGGATTTTCCAGGTCGTAGGGATCGTCGTGCACGTCCAGATAGCCGTAGGCGCTGTTGTCGCCCGAGCCGAACATGTCGCCGGGCAGCGCGGTCTGGCCGCCGTTGCTGGCGGTATAGAAGCAGCTGGCGTACTTGCCATTGTACAGACCCACGAGGCCGCGCGTCTGGCTGACCGCGTCGATCGCGTTTTTATAGTCCGCATGATAGCCGTAAAACACCTGATCGGCCGTGGTGTCCACCACGTCGTAATCGCGCACGGACGCCCCCTCCCGGCGCTGCAGGGCATAGGTGCGCGCCGCGACGGCCTGCGCCTTGAGCGCCTCCAGCGGGAAGGAATCGCTCATCTCATAGGGCACCACGCCGCACAGGTAATCCTCTATGTCGATCGTCAGCACGCACTTAAGCGCGCCGCCCTGCGCCGAAACGGTCAGATCGCCCATGTACAGGCCGCCCTTCGCGCTGCCCTCGATGTACACGCCGGTCTCGCCCTCGGAGGGGTGCCGGGCAAAGGTCACGCTGTTGCCCAGGCGCATCGTGAAGCCGCCCACCTTCATGAACACCGCGTCCTGCTGGCTCAGCAGGGTCAGCGTCGTGTCCCGGTCAAAGCGCATGCCCGCGTCGCCGTCCAGGCTGTAGTCGCCCGCCAGGCGCACGTTCAGTTCAGCCGGCTCGCCCAGCGACTTGAGAAATACCCTCAGCGCGCCGTCGGTGCGCTTTTCCCCCTCCGCGGAGGCAAAGGAGTACGCAAGCAGCATGAGCGCCGCCAGGAAAATACTCAGTATCCATCGTTTCTTCAATCAGATCAACCTCCAGTGCCTCAAAAGGCCCATATTCATGATAACACAAGCATGGCCGCTTTTCATTGGAAATTACAGACATTGCGGTGAGTTTTGCGAAAAATCTTCTTTTGTCTGTTGGACGCGCGCCAGGCCCCCGGGGTTCCAGCAGGCGGCTGAGAGGTTCAATCCTCCAGGCCCGCCCGGGGGCGCTCTGCTCCCTTTCTAAAACTTTTTAATAAAAAGGGGTTGACAAGCCGCCGGAAACATGGTAAAATACATTCTGTTCTCAGCCACGGCACACATCGCGGGGTAGAGCAGCTCGGTAGCTCGTCGGGCTCATAACCCGGAGGTCGAGGGTTCAAATCCCTCCCCCGCAACCATTTGGCGGCGTAGCTCAGTTGGCTAGAGCATTCGGTTCATACCCGGAGTGTCACCGGTTCAAATCCAGTCGCCGCTACCACAAAACACCAGCTTCGATCGAAGCTGGTGTTTTCATTTGCCCCTGCAGCGGAGGCTCCCGGGGTGATGCGCTTCGCCCTGAATAACTGCCGCCGGACAGCAGGCACGGTGACTGCAGTCCTCGTGGACAGCAATCAGGGAGCAGATTCAGCCAGACCTGCAGCAGCGTAGTCGGCGCTGCCCGACATGTGTTTTCCGGGGCTCCCCGGAATACCGAAGAAACCAGCCGCTCCAATCTATGGCGGCTGGTTTCATGTTCTGCTTGCCCGGCGGCAGCAGGTGGCTCCGGGCACTGCCCGGCCGTGTGCTATCCGGCGGCAGCAAGTGGGTGCAGGCTCAGCCTGCCGGCAGCAACCGGCAGTCGGCCCTGCCGACCTGTGTTACTCGATGAGTCCGCTTTCCTTCAGCAGCAGCTCGACGTCCGTGCCGCGCACCTTCTTGAGCAGGATCTTCATCG
>CAKUFB010000202.1 GCA_934647145.1 uncultured Clostridia bacterium | reverse complement strand
CTCATACAACCCTTCGTATGGCGACAGGCTCATCTCTGTCTGTACCACCGTTTTCAGCATCTTCTTCCCGCCTTTCTTCCCCCCCCTATTTTACCATTTTACAACCGAAAAAGCCAGTCCTTTTCAAAACTGACTTTTTCAGTGGCCTTTGGGTTTTCAGGTTTCGCCCTTGGCGAAACTGCCGACGGCTCAAATCGTAGATTTGAGGCGCGGCACCTGGCCGGGGAGCGTGCTTCCCCGGCCACCAGCTTGTCAAAACTTTTTTGACAAGCTGAGCGATTCCCTCAGGGAATCGCATGATACGGGCGGCTGCGGCCGCCCGCAGGGGAAGGGGCCGGGGAGGGCTGTGCCCTCCCCGGGAATTCGCGCCGCTGTGCGGTGCGAATTCCCGGAAAGCAAAACGGCGTTTTACTTTCCGGATGGGGGTGAGGGTGCGGGAGAGGGGGCGCATAGCGCCCCCTCTCCCGCCCGCGCCCGTCGGCTTTGCCGACGGGCGCAAATGCCGCCCCATGATGAAAGGATATCTGGCGTCAAAGGCAGGGCAGCCGACGACCGGAGGCGCGCGTAACGAAAAGCGAGCGCCAAAAAAGCGGTGGACAGCCGGACGTTTTTCCGGTATAATGGGCACATCGGCCAGGGAGAGGGTATCATCCCTGCCGACGGACGGCAAGTGGATGCAGGCTCAGCCTGCAGTACATGGACGTGTATATGCTGATCGCGGAATAGCCGCGGTCTGTGGAGGGAAAAGACATGAACAAAAAGCTGGGACAGCTGTTTTGGACGTTCCTGAAGATTGGCGCGTTCACCTTCGGCGGCGGCTACGCGATGATTGCGCTGCTGGAGAACGAGTTCATTGCCCGGCGCGGCTGGCTTGAACAGGACGAGTTTCTGGACATGGTGGCCATCGCCGAGTCCACCCCCGGCCCGGTCGCCATCAACAGCGCCACCTACATCGGCTACAAGCTGGGGCGGGTGCCCGGGGCGATCGTGTCCACGGTGGCGGTGTCGCTGCCCTCGTTCGCGATTATCTACCTGATTTCGCTGTTCTTCGACCGCTTCCTGAGCCTTACATACGTGGCCTGCGCCTTCCGCGGGATTCAGGTCTGCGTGGTGTACCTGATCTTTTCGGCGGGCGTGCGCATGCTCAAGTCACTGCCGAAGGACGGTCTGAGCCGGGCGATTCTGGCAGGCGTGTTTGTGCTGTCGGCGGCATTTTCGCTGTGCGCGGTCAGGTTCTCGTCGGTGTTTTTCATCCTGATCGCAGGCGGGCTGAGCCTTCTGGTGTGGAGCGTGCGCGCGCGGTGCGGGAAAGGCGGCGAGGAGAAATGATTTATCTTCAGTTGTTTCTGACCTTCCTCGAGGTGGGCGCGGTATCCTTCGGCGGCGGCTACGGCATGATTTCGCTGATTCGGGAGATCGTGCTGGGCAACGGCTGGCTCACCGAGGCACAGTTCATGAGCTTCATCGCGGTGTCCGAGTCCACGCCCGGGCCGCTGGCCGTGAACATCGCCACGTTTATCGGCTCGTCTCAGGCGGGCTTTTTCGGCGCGCTGTGCGCCACAATCGGCGTGATTCTGCCCTCGTTCTTCATCATCTGGCTCATCGCCGCGCTGATCGGCAACCTGCTTCGCTACGCCGGGGTCAGCGCGTTCCTGGGCGGCGTCAGGCCGTGCGTCGTGGCGCTGATCCTCGCGACCGCGCTGACGATGGCCCTGAGCACCTTCCTTTCAGTCTCCAGTCTGCCCGCACAGGCGCGGCCTGACTGGCGCGGGGTGTGCATCCTCGCCCTGCTCGCCGCGGCGCACTTCGCGTTCAAAAAGTGGAAGGGCAAAAAGCCTTCGCCCATCGCCATGATCCTTCTTTCCGCGCTGCTGGGCATTGTCTTCTATATCTAGGCGGGCTGGCTCAGCCTGCCGTAGTTTTTGCAAGGTTGTTGCCAGATTTTGTGCTTTTCAAGGCGGATTCTGTGCTTTATAATAGTGGCATCAAGCCGATCGCTGCAAGGCGGCGGAAAGGAGACGATTATGAGTAAGAGCACGACCGTCAAGCGCAAGCTGCCCGACACCTGGCTGGTGGTCTTTGGCATTCTGGTGATTATGGCGATTCTTTCCTGGGTGATTCCGTCCGGCACGTTTGAGTATCAGACGGTGGACGTGAACGGCACGGCGCGCAAGGTAGCCGTAGCCGGGACGTATCACGAGAGCGACAAGTCCGAGGTCACGCCGACCGGCTTTTTGGGGCTGTTCGCTTCGCTGTACCAGGGCTGCGTGGGCGCGGCGGACATCATCTTCGTCATCATGACCTGCGCGGCGACCTTCGGCGTGGTGGTCAAGACGGGCGCGTTTCACGCCTCGATTGGCCGGGTGATGCAGAAGGTGGGCGACCGCGACCTGATTCTGATTCCGATCCTGATGGTGATTTTCGGCATGGGCGGCTCGCTGTTCGGCATGCTGAGTGAGTTTTACGGCTTCTATCCGCTGATTGTCGGACTGATGATCGCGCTGGGCTACGACGCGATGACCGGCTTCGCGGTGCTGGCGCTGGGCGAGTATATCGGCTTCATGGCCTCGACGCTCAACCCGTACACGGTGGCAGTGGCGCAGTCGATCGCCGGGGTGGAGCTGTACTCCGGCCTGGGCTATCGCGTGGTGTGCTTCGTGGTGCTGATGGGCATTTCGGCGGCTTACCTGATGGTATACGCCCGCAGGGTGCGCCGCAGGCCCGAGCTGTCCGTGACCTGCGGAGACCCCTGTACGCATTCCTTTGACCGCAGCCAGCTGGACGAATACACCTTCACCTGGCGGCACGCGCTGATCCTGGTGGATGTGCTGGCCACGCTGGTCGTGCTGATGCTGGGCATGATCAACTGGGGCTGGGGCTATAAGGAGCTGTGCGGCCTGTTCATCATCATGTCGGCCGTGGCGGCCACCCTGTCCGGCTGGACCCCGAACGTCTACTGCAAGGAAATGCTCGCCGGCGCGAAGAGCGTGGTGTGGGGCTGCATCCTGACCGGCCTGGCCAAGGGCATCGTGGTCATCATGAACGACGCGAAGATCATGGACACCATCATCAACGCCCTGAGCAGCCTGCTGGAAAACGCGCCCTCGGCCATCTCCGCGCAGCTGATGCTGTTTGCGCACACGCTGATCAACTTCCTGATTCCCTCCGGCTCGGGTCAGGCCGCGGCGACCATGCCCATCATGGCGCCTCTGGCCGACGTGCTGGGCGTTTCCCGCCAGGTGGCCTGCCTGACCTTCCAGTTCGGCGACGGTCTGAGCAACCTGCTCTGGCCCACCTGCGGCATCGTCATGATCTGCGGCCTGGGCGACGTGCGCTATGACCGCTGGCTCAAGTGGTTCATCAAGCTGTTCCTCATCCTGCTGGCCGCGCAGATGATCCTGGTCGAAATCGCCGTGCTGACGGGCTATTAACCGGGCAGTGCCCGGAGCCACTGGCTACCGCGGGTTCTATCGACGAAATTGGGAACCATAGATTGGAGTTCCCAATTTCTCCGGTTTTCCGGGACTCGCCCGGAAAACGTCTGTCGGCGCTGCCGACACCAGTTGGCGATGGAAAACTCTATCCCATTGTCTGTTTCAAAATGTCCCTGCACGCGCTCAGCCGCAGCGGAAATCGGCGGCAGCGAGTGTTTTCCGGGAGAGCTCGAGAGGTGCCTTTTTCAAAAAGGCAGCCTCTCGAACGTCCCCCCCAAAAAAGGAGAAAGCCTATGGATATGATTCGCGAGACCATGCAAAGGCTGCGCGTCGGTGAGGAGGCGATTGCCCTGCGCCGCCACCTGCACGCGCATCCCGACCTGTCCGAGCAGGAAACGCCCACGATGGAGCTGATCTGCGAAAAGCTGGACGCGCTGGGGATTCCATATAAAAAGAACGTGGCCTTGACCGGCGTGGTGGGCCTGATCGAGGGCGACCTTCCCGGCCGGGTGATCGGCCTGCGGGCGGACATGGACGCGCTGCCCATCCAGGAGGATCATCCGGACGCGCCCTATCGCTCGCAGAAGCCGGGCGTGATGCACGCCTGCGGCCACGACGCGCACACGGCCATCCTCATGGGCGCGGCGGCCGTGCTGTCCTCGATGCGCGAGCAGCTGCACGGCTCCGTCAAGCTGTTCTTCCAGCCGGCCGAGGAGACGATCGGCGGCGCGGAGCGCATGATCGCAGAGGGATGCATGGAGAATCCGCATGTGGATTATGTGCTGGGCCTGCACGTGGCAGGCAACCTGCCCGCCGGCCAGATCGGCGTCAAGTACGGCCAGATGTACGCCGCCTCCGACATGCTGACGCTGAAGGTGTTCGGCAAGTCCTGCCACGGCGCGCATCCGGACGAGGGCGTAGACGCCATACTGATCGCCGCGCACATTCTGACCGCGGTGCAGTCGCTGGTCAGCCGCAACGTCAGCCCGACCGATTCGGCCGTGTGCTCCTTCGGAACCATTCGCGGCGGCAACGTGCGCAACCAGATCGCCGACCATGTCGAGCTGACCGGTATCATTCGCACGCTGACCCCCGAGACGCGGCTCTTCGCCAGGAACCGCGTGCGCGACATCTGCGAGCAGACCGCGCGCATGCTAGGCGGGCGCGCCGAGCTGATCGTCGAGCCCAGTTATTCGCCCCTGATCAACGATGACCGGCTGGTCGATCTGGTGAAGAACGTGGCGCTCGAGCGCCTGGGCTCAGGCAGTGTGGCGCTGCTCAAGGCTCCCTCTCTGGGCGTGGAGGACTTCGCCTACTTCGCTGCCGAGCGTCCGGGGTGCTTTTTCCACCTGGGCTGCGCGCACGAAGAGGAAAAGCGCTGCGTTGGTCACAGTTGTTTTTTCGACCTCGACGAACGCTGCATCCCCATCGGCATCGAGCTGCAGGTCGCCAACGTCCTGCGCATGCTGCGCGGAGAGTAGGGGAACGCCGGGCGCTTCGCTGGGGAGGGCGGCCTGAACGGCTGCGCCTCCCCAGACCCCACCCACGGCTCCGAAGGAGCCGCAGGGAAGCGATTTCCTGAGGGAAATCGCATTTTACGGGCGGCTGCGGCCGCCCGGAGACGGGGGTAGGGGTGCGGGGGAGGGGGCGCAGCGCGCCCCCTCCCCCGCATGCGCGCCCGGCGGCAA
>CAKUFB010000201.1 GCA_934647145.1 uncultured Clostridia bacterium | reverse complement strand
GGCTCGCACTTGTACCAGTTCAGCAGCTCCACCACGCTCTGGCCGGACAGGTTCATGTAGGTCTGCGGCTGCGCCAGCACCACCCGCTCGCCGCCGATGCGCGTCTCGGCCACCAGCGCCTTGCACTTTGCCTTGCTGATCGACACGCCCAGCTCCCGGGCCAGCGCCGTCACCGAGTCGAAGCCGGCGTTGTGCCGGGTGTGTTCATACTCCCTGCCCGGATTGCCCAGGCCCACGATGATGTACATAGATCCTCCTGTCCGCAGAAAATGAGGAATCGGGCCGCGGCCCAATTCCCCACTGCAAAGTCCGTCTGAGGGATTTCCTATCCCTTGATCACGGTAAAGGGCTCGATCACGCGGCCGTCCTCGACGCGCGCGTTTTCGACCACGGCGTGCTCCATGCGCACGCAGGAGCCGATGGTCGAGTGCTTGATCAGGCTGTTGCCGATCTGACTGCCCGCGCCCACATGGGAGAAGGCGATCTGGCAGCCGGCGCGCAGCACGCATCTTTCGCCGATCACGCAGCCCGAGCCGATCTCGCAGCCCGGATGGATGACGGTATCCCTGCCGATGCTCACGCCCGGCTGGATGTACACGCGGCTGGGGTCGATCATGGTCACGCCCTCGCGCAGGTGCTTGTTGTTGATGCGGCGGCGCATTTCGCGGTCGGCCTGAGCCAGCTGCACGCGGTCGTTGATGCCCATGCACTCGGCCTGCTCGATGACCGGCACGGTGGTGACGCCGTAGCCGCCCTTGTGCAGCAGGCTGATCACATCGGTCAGGTAATACTCGTGCGCGTGGTTGTCGTTGGTCAGCTGGGGCAGCGCCCAGAGCAGCGCGTCGATGTCGAAGGCGTAGACCGAGGAGTTGATCTCGCGGATGCCCTGCTGCTCGGGCGTGAGGTCCTTCTGCTCCACGATGGCGCTGACCTTTCCGTTTTCGCGCACGATGCGGCCGTAGCCGAAGGGCTGGTCGGCCTGCATGGTGAGGATGGCGGCCGAGGCCTCGCCCCGCTCCACCGCGCTCACCAGGCGCTCGAAGGTCTCGCTGAGCACCAGCGGCATGTCGCCCGCCGAGACCAGCGCCACGCCGTGACGGCCCTCGAGCAGCGGCGCGGCGCACTTGATGGCAAAGCCGGTGCCCCAGCCGTCGCCCTTCTGCTCCACGAACTGTACCCGTCCCTTGTAGGCGGCGATGATCTTTTCCTTGCCGTAGCCCACGATGACCGCCTGCTCCTTGCACACCGGCTCGATGGCGCGCATGACGTGCTCGAGCATGGGCACGCCGCAGATTTCATGCAGCGTCTTGGGGGTAGCGGATTTCATGCGCGTGCCTTCCCCGGCCGCCATGATGAGAGCGATTTTTTCCATAAGGCAATCTCCTCGATTCTTGCTTATTCACGAACCCAGTCGCTGGGAATCACGCGGGCCGAGGCGTCTTCCTCGTTGACCTCGGTCAGCACCATGAGCGAGTGGATTCCGTCGATGCGCTTTTTGACCGGCTTTTCGGTCTGCACGACCACGCCGGTGCCCACGACCTGCACCTCGAACTCGGCCATGAGCTCGTGCATGCCGCGCAGGGTGCCGCCGCCCTTGGCGAAGTCGTCGATGATCAGGGCGCGCTGGCCGCTCCGGACGGCGCGGCGGGCCAGGGTCATGGTCTCCATGTGGTCGTTGCCGTCGATGTAGTTGATCTTGACGGCGGAGCCCTCGTAGGCGCGGGAGTCCCTGCGGGCGATCACCAGCGGCACGTCCAGCATGCGCGCGGTCATCATGGCCACCGGGATGCCCTTGGTCTCCATGGTCAGCACGAAGTCGGGCGCCAGGTCGTAGTACTTGGCGGCCAGAATCTCGCCCATCTGCTCGGAGAGCACGGAGTCGCAGGTCACGTCGGTGGTGTAGAGGAAGTCGCCGGGCAGCAGCCGTCCGGGCTGGCTCAGGCGCCGGGCAATCTCCTCGATGGTGCGCACGGCGCGCTCCTTCGAGGGAATCGGGCGATACATGACGCCGCCCGCCGCGCCGGTCACGGTCATCAGTCTGCCCTGGTCAAACTGGCGAAAGGTTTCCGCCAGGATGCCCACATCCTCGCTGACAGTGGACTTCGCCGCGCCGAACATCTCCGCAAAGTGCGAAAGCGTATAGATACGGTTGGGGGAAGCGGTCAGTATCCGGGCCATTGCGCCCAGTCGTTCGTTGCGTTTAATGCGATCCATGTCGGTTTCCTCCCCGCGGTCATTTTGATGCGAACAGAGCCTTTCATATGCTCTCCCGTTCTTTTCCTTCTCATTTTAACATATTTTCATCCTGCATGCAAGCATTTCAGTTGATCGAAGGGTGTAAATGTCGTATAATAGTGGAAACAATCTGGATTTCAGCAGACTTTGCCGAGCGGAAAGGATGAAATCATACATGATGGAAAGCAAGCATCTTCACTTTATCGGAATCGGCGGCTCGTCGATGTCGGGGCTGGCGCACCTGATGCGCGAGCAGGGCTGCACGGTCTCCGGCTCGGACAGCACCGCCTCCCACAAGACCGAGCGCCTCATGGACGAGGGCGTCGAGGTCTTCATCGGCCACGCGCCCGAAAACGTGCGCGGCGCGGATCTGGTGGTCTACTCGGCGGCGATTTCTCCCGAGAATCCGGAGCGGCGGGAGGCCGAGCGGCTGGGCATTCCGCAGATCGAGCGGGCGACGCTGCTGGGCCGGCTGATGACCGCCTTTGACCAGTCCATCTGCGTCAGCGGCACCCACGGCAAGACCACCACCACCGCCATGCTCGCGCAGCTGTTCGTCGAGTGCGGCATGAACCCGTCGGTACACATCGGCGGCGAGCTGCCCGCGATCGGCGGCAGCACCCTGCTGGGCGGCCGCGAGACCTTCATCGCCGAGGCCTGCGAATTCAACCGCAGCTTTCTCCAGTTTCACCCCACCATCGCGGTCATCCTGAACATCGACGAGGATCATCTGGACTGCTATAAAGACCTTGACGACATCGAGGCCGCCTTCCAGAAGTTCGCCTCGCTGGTGCCGGAGGGCGGCTGGGTGATCGGCTGGGGCGGAGACCCCCGCGTGCGCCGGGTGCTCGAGAAGCTCGAGGGGCGCTGCCATACGCGCACCTACGGCCTGGAGCCCTTCAACGAGCTGCGCGCCGAGAACCTGACCTACGACGAGCAGGGCTTCCCCTTCTTCACCGCCACCCTCTTCGGCCACCCGCTGTGCGACGTGCAGCTGTCCGTGGCCTCCGAGGCCAACCTGCTCGACGCGCTGGCCGCCCTCGCCGTGGCCGACGTGTGCCACCTGCCCATGCACCGCGCCGCCGAGGTGCTCTCCTCCTTCACCGGCGCGCACCGCCGCTTCGAGCTGACCAGCGTCACCGACGGCGTGCGGGTGTACACCGACTATGGCCACAACCCCGCCGAAATCCGCAACGCGCTGCATATCGCCAAAATGCAGCCCCACAGGACGCTGTGGAGCGTCTGGCAGCCGCACACCTATTCGCGCACCAAGTCGCTCTACGACCACTTCGTCAACGATACCTTCGGCGAGGCCGACAAAATCCTCATCACCGACATCTGCGGCTCCCGGGAAAAGGATCCGGGCGACATTCACAGCACGATGCTGCTGAAGTCGCTGCGGGAGAAGGGCTGCGACGCGGCCTATACCCCCACCTTCGACGACGCGGAAAAATACCTGCGCGAGCACTGGCAGCCGGGCGACCTGGTCGTGACCCACGGCTGCGGCGACATCAACCTGCTCAACGAGCAGATTGCCGCGCACGGAGACACCGATAAGGGGGAATAGCGATATGAGCAGTGAACTGTGGAACGGATATGAGCTGATTCGCTTCGATTCAAACGGCCACGACAGTCTGATCTGCCTGCCGAAGAATCCCCGGCCGGACAGGCCCTGGGTCTGGCGCGCCGAGTTCTTCGGGGCCTTCCCCAGCGTCGATCTGGCCATGCTGGAAAAGGGCTATGCCGTCGCCTGCTGCCGCCTGTCCGACCGCTACGGCTGCCCCGAGGCGATTACGGACATGCGCGCCTTTTTCGAGGACGTCGTTTCGCGCTTCTCCCTGAAAAAGAAGACCATACTCTTCGGCTTCAGCCGGGGCGGCCTGTACGCGGTCAACTACGCCCTCGCCTACCCCGAGACGGTCGAGAGCCTGTACCTGGACGCGCCGGTTCTGGACATGACCAGCTGGCCGGGCGGAAAGGGCGAGGGCTGCGGCGCGCCGAGGGAGTGGCGGGAATGCCTGGCCTGCTATCACCTGACAAAGGAGCCGGGCAGCGATTTCTCCGGCAACCCGCTCGTTCACGCCGAGGAGCTGGCGGCGCTGCGCATACCGGTCGCGCTGGTGGCCGGCGACAGCGACCGCGTCGTGCCCTTCCGCGAAAACGGCGAGCCCTTCGCCAGGCGGTTTCGGGCGGCGGGCGGCGACCTGCTTTTGATCGTCAAGCCCGGCTGCGACCACCATCCCCACTCGCTGGACGACCCGTCCCCGGTCGTGGAATTTCTGATGAGCAAGGACCGATAAACCATGCATGAAGCAAAAACCAACGCGGTGCGCATCGTCGAAACCGCGAAGATAGACCACGAGGTGACGACCTACGGCGGTACGGAGCCGCTCGACGGCGTGTCCGTTGCAGGAAAACTGGGCGTAAGCGTCGAATATGTCTTTAAGACGCTGGTGACGCAGGGCAAGTCCGGCGGCTACTTCGTGTTCGTCGTGCCCGCCGCCGAGGAGCTCGACCTCAAGAAGGCCGCGCGCGCCTCGGGCGAAAAGTCCATCGAGATGATCCCAGTGAAGGACATCAACAAGGTGACCGGCTACGTGCGCGGCGGCTGCTCGCCCGTGGGCATGAAGAAGCCGTATCCCACCTTCATCGACGAGACCGCCCTCTTGTGCGACCGCATCTACGTCAGCGCCGGCCGCATCGGCTCGCAGCTGCACATCGCCCCCGAGGATCTGGCGCGGCTGGTCGGCGCGCAGTTCGTCGATCTGACCGCGTAGAGAAAAGCGAACCCATCAGTCGCCCTTGGCGACCGCTCCCTTCTCAGGGGAGCCATTAAATACAGCCGCACGGACGAACCGATTTGCCCGCGCGGCCTGAATAACGGAGGAACATGCTATGAAGGCTCTGATCCTGGCTGCGGG
>CAKUFB010000200.1 GCA_934647145.1 uncultured Clostridia bacterium | reverse complement strand
GCTGTGGGGGCCGTATCAGTTCCCGCGGCCGTACAACCTGGGCGACAGGCTGGTGGTGGCGGTACACGTATTCGAGGACGACATCCGCGGCCTGGGCAAGACCAACCGCTGGTTTGAGAGCCGCGACGAGGGTCGAACCTGGCGCGAGGTCGATCCGTCGGTCTCGGCCGAATGCGGCCTGCGCCTGCCGAGCGGCGACCGGATTTACTTTCCGATGGAGTCGGGCGCGGACGTCAGCGGGTACAAAAGCCTGCCGCAGGAATACCTGACCCCCGGCTACGACTTTACGCAGCCCGCCGAGGAGGGCGCGCTGCCCTTTCCGGACGGCATGACCTTCTGGCAGGGCGGCATGACCATCCGCGCCTATCGCGCCGAGCGCCTGCCCGAGAGCCTGCGCAAAAAGGAATGGCTGATGAAGCGCATACCGGCCGGGCGGACGGAGCCCGTGACCGAGCATGTCCAGGTCAACTGGCCGTACCTGACCCGCGTAATCTTCGACGGCGGGAACCTTCATCAGGTCATGAAGCCCATCTTCCCGCGCGGCAACCCCAAGCTGGGGCCGGACGGCGCCATCTGGGTGAGCGCCTTTTCGGGCGAGGGTCACCTGAACCCGGCAAACGGCTGGTACTCGCCCTACTACTCGGCCGAGCTGTTCCGCTCGGAGGACAACGGGCATACCTTCACGCAGTGGGCGCACATGGAATACGAGGCTGACGGGCGCGAGTATCCCTATCAGAGCGGCGGCTTCAGCGACAGCGACTTCGAGTTCATGCCGGACGGCTCGATGGTGTGGTTTTTCCGCAGCGCGTGGTACGGCAGCACGGGCTTCGAGTGGGCGCCGATGTACTTCTCCCGCTCGACCGACGGCGGGCACACCTGGTCGCGCCCGACGCGCTTCGCCTTCACGGGCATACTGCCCCGGCTGTGTACGCTGGGAAACGGCGTGACGCTGCTGTGCTACGCAAGGCCGGGAATCTTCGTGCAGGCCTGCGCGGACGGAAAGGGGCTTGAGTGGTCGGCTCCGCTCGAGGTCATGACCCCGAAGGATCGGAGCGGCCTGCACAACCTGAGGATCGAGCGGCCGGCCTTCCACGAGTGGGACGGCGCGTGCAACAACCCCGAGATCATCCCGCTGAACGACACGACCGCGCTGCTGTTCTACAGCGACTTCTACTATCCCGACGAGCAGGGCGTGAAGCGCAAGACCATCCTGTGCCGCGAGATCCGGGCAGAGGGATGAGAAAGCGGGCGCATCTTTATTAAATGTTGCGGGGGCACCTTGTGTGTACCCCGATTTTGAATTATAATAAGGGGTAACATTGTAGTAGACTATACTGCGGCAATCAAGGGAATGCGGGAGGACTTCTGTGAAGAGACGGTCTGTGGGAACGATGGTGGCGGCGACGGTGCTGGCGCTGGTTTACGGCGCGCTGCAGCCCTTTACCGTCGCGCTGTCGATGCTGGTCATGATTACGCCGGTCGTGCTGTGTACGCTCTATTTTTGGGCAGGACTGCTGCCGGCGCTGGTGTGCGCGGTGGCGTCGCTTGCGTCGCTGGAGATGCTCTGGGGCGCGAGCTTTATGTGGGGCGGCTTTGCGGTGATGATTATTCCGGCCGCGGTGGGCGTATACCTGCTGCGCAGCCGGCGGGGCTATTTCACCTCGATGCAGATCATGGCCTGCACGCAGCTTCTTACGCTGGTCGCGGCGGCGGTTTACCTGTACCTGACGCGCGGGCAGAGCCTGGTCGATCCGTTCATCGGGCGCTATCGCGAATGGCTTGAGGCGATGAACCCGGCGCTCAGCGACCTGGTGCTGGCGCAGTCCTCGGCGGTCGGTCTGGTGAGCGACAAGGTCTATAAGGCCGTGCAGGCGGGCGAATCGCTGACTGCCGAGCTGCGAGCGAGCGCCATGGAGGAGCTCTTCTCCAAGCTCGAGTACTCGTTCAAGCTGAGTCTGCCCGCGATGATGCTGACCAGCAGTCTGCTGACCGGCGTGCTCGCGGTCGCGCTGCCCACGCGCATCTGCGTGCGCCGGGGCGACGAGCCGGAGTACAGCTATGTGCCGCTGACCGAGTGGTTTCTGCCGGCCAAGACCACGGCCGGCCTGGCCTGCGCGCTGGTGACCGGTCTGGCGCTGACGCTTGCGGGCGTGCCGGGCGGCGACGCGGTCAATGCGGCGGTGTCTGCGGTGGTTTACCTGCTGGCCACGCTCCAGGGCATGGCGGCCGTGGCGCGCGCGCTCAAGGCGCGGGGCTGGACGCGCGGAAAACGCGTGGCGGTGCTGGTGCTTCTGTATGTCTTCGCGGTCTACGCGCTGCGCCTGATCGGCATCGCTAGCGCCCTGATCGGCCGCAACGGCGCGCTGACCAGCTGGCTCAAAAAATACAGGAATTCTAATGACAAGGAGGACTGACAAATGAAGGTCATTCTGCTCAAGGACGTGAAGGGAACCGGAAAAAAGGATCAGGTGCTCGAGGTGAGCGACGGCTTCGCCCGCAATTTCCTGCTGCCCCGCAAGATGGCCATCGAGGCCACCAGCGACGCGGTCAACGCCATCGAGCGCGCCAAGGGCGCGGCCAAGCACCGCGAGGACGTGAAGCAGAGCGAGGCGGAGGCGCTGTCCCGTTCGCTCAAGGGCAAGGTGGTCGTGGTGAAGGTGCGCGCGGGCGAGGGCGGCAAGCTCTACGGCTCGATCACCACGCAGGAAATCGCCGACGCGATCAAGGCGCAGCTGGGCGTGGAAATCGACAAGCGCAAGGTGGAGCTGACCGAGCCGGTCAAGAGCCTGGGCCAGACCACCGTCAACCTCAAGCTGTACGCGGGCGTGTCCGCGCGCATTATCGCCAATATCGTCGCGGCGGAATAACCTCTAAAAACCAGACGCGGAGGTGATTCCCCATGGAACAGGGCTATTCAAACCGCATCCCTCCGCATCAGATCGACGCGGAGAAGTCGGTGCTGGGCTGTATGCTCGGCTCATCAAAAGCCGTGATGCTGGCGCAGGAAAGCCTGACCAGGGACGATTTTTACGACCCGGCGCACCAGGAAATCTTCGACGCGATGCTGCACCTGAGCTCGATGTCCCAGCCGGTCGATCTGGTAACGCTGCAAAACGAGCTGTCCCGGCGGGGCAAGCTCGAGGGCGTGGGCGGGCTGGACTACCTGCTCGACCTGAGCCAGTTTGTGCCCACCACGGCCAACGTGGGCGCGTACATCCGCATCATCGACGAAAAGGCCACGCTGCGCCGCCTGATCGACGCCTCGGGCGCAATCGCCCAGAAGGCATACGCCGACGAGGAGGAAACCAGCGACGTGCTGGCCTTCTCCGAAAAGGCCATCTACGACATCACCATGCGAAAGGGCGGCGACCAGCTGCAGCCCATTCGCCCGGTGCTGATCGAGACCTACGACCGCATCGAAACCCTGGCCAAAAACCGCGGCAAGATCGAGGGCGTGCCCACCGGCTATCCGGACATGGACCGCATGCTCACCGGCATGCACCCGGGCGAGTTCATACTGATCGCCGCGCGCCCGTCGATGGGTAAAACCTCGATCGGCATGAATATCGTGGAAAACGCGGCCATCCGAAACGGGGCCAGGTGCGCGGTCTTTTCACTGGAAATGCCCGCCGAGCAGCTGGTCATGCGCATGCTGTGCTCCGAGGCGCAGGTGGACATGCAGTCGGTTCGGCGAGGCACACTGTCCATGGAGGACTGGGAAAAGCTCACCGACGCCATGGCGCCCATCTCCAAGGCCGAAATCTACATCGACGCGACCAGCGGCATTTCCGTGCCCGAGCTCCGCTCCAAGGCGCGCCGCCTGCAGATGGAGCACGGGCTCGACCTGATCATGATCGACTACCTGCAGCTGATGAGCGGCACCGGCAAGAGCGGCAGCCGGCAGGAGGAGGTCAGCAACATCTCGCGCGGGCTCAAGAGCCTGGCGCAGGAGCTCAAGGTGCCCGTCATCGCCCTGTCGCAGCTCTCACGCGCCGCCGCCGGACGCGCCGACCACCGCCCCATCCTCTCCGACATCCGAGATTCGGGTGCCATCGAGCAGGACGCGGACGTGGTCATGTTCGTGCACCGCGAAAACTACTATGACCCGGAAACCGAAAAGGGCAACATCGCAGAAATCATCATCGCCAAGCAGAGAAACGGCCCGCTGGGCACGGTCGAGCTGATCTGGTCGGCCGAGCACACCCGCTTCCTGCACAACCCGAATTCCAGCATGCAGCTGTAGCTGCCGAGCAAAGGAACCGCATGGAAAAAGCAAAAATCAAATGCGTGATCGAGGCCATACTGTTCGTCGCCGGGGAGCCGGTCAGCGTTGAGGATCTGGCGCACGCGCTGGATCTGACCGTGGGCGAGCTGAGCGAGCAGCTGAACGCGCTGCGCGACGAGTACGACCTGGACGCGCGGGGCGTTCGCCTGGCCCGCTTCGGCGACAGCGTACAGCTGACCACCCGGCCCGACTACGCGCCCTACATCGAGCGGCTGCTTCAGCCGATTCAAAAGCAGTCGCTGTCTCAGGCAGCCCTGGAAACCCTGTCCATCATCGCCTACCGCCAGCCGGTCACCAAGGCCGAGATCGAGGCGGTGCGCGGCGTAAAGTGCGACTATTCGGTCGCCTCGCTGGTCAACAAGGAGCTCATCTGCGAGGTGGGCCGCCGCGAGTCGCTGGGCCGCCCGATACTCTACGGCACCACGCCCAGGTTCCTGCAGCACTTCGGCATCGAGAGCCTGGACGAGCTGCCGCCGATGAAGCTGGAGGCGGTCGATGCGCGCATCGCGGAGGCCTCAGAGGACTAAAAAGGAGGAAAAAGCCATGATTCGCCACATCGTTCTGTTTAAGATCAAGCCCGAGTATCAGCAGGAAATCCCCCAGCTGGTTAAGAATTTCTACACCATGAAGGGTCACGTCGAGGGTCTGCTCGATCTGGAGGCCGGCGCGGACGTGCTCCACAGCGACCGCTCCTATGACCTGGCGCTGATCACCACCTTCGCCGACCGCGCCGCCTTCGACGCGTATCAGACCCACCCGCTGCACGTGCCCATTCGCAAGCGCATGCATGAGGTGCGTTCGGGCAGCGTGGCCTGCGATTTCGAGGTGTAAGAGGAAAAAACGGGTCTCTATTATGGGAAACGTCCCGCCCGCGGCGGCAGTG
>CAKUFB010000199.1 GCA_934647145.1 uncultured Clostridia bacterium | reverse complement strand
GACGCACGCCCACCGCCTATCAAAAGGAAACGCTTCGTGTGCCGGACTAGCAGGCTGAGCCTGCAGGCGGTGCTAGCGCCGGCCAAGCGAATCCTTCGGCCATAGATCAGAGCCTCAGGATTCTTCGCAGCTCCATATTTCGAAGCTGTACCCCACAAGAGCTACGGGCAGACGATGCCGACAGCCACCTGCCGCCGGTCGGCAGTGCCGACAGCCACTTGCTTCCGCAGATAGAACACGAACCCGGGAGCCATAAATTGAAGCTCCCGGGTTCTTCGGTTTTCCGGGCTTCCCCGGAAAACTCATGCCGGCGTTGCCGGTCGGCAGTGCCGACAGCCACCTGCTGCCGCCGCCGGGCAGGCTGAGCCTGCACCCACCTGCTGCCGCCGAATAGAACACGAACCCAGCCGCCATAAATTGGAACGGCTGGGTTCTTCGCCGGGCAGTGCCCGGTTCCGGTTGCTGCCGCCGAATAGAACACGAACCCAGCCGCCATAGATTGGAGCGGCTGGGTTCTTCGAATCCGCAGGATTCCCTGCGGATTGATGGTCGGCGCTGCCGACTCGGGCAGGCTGAGCCTGCATGCACTTGCTGCCGCCGACCAAAACACGAACCCAGCCGCCATAAATTGGAACGGCTGGGTTCTTCGCCGGGCAGTGCCCGGTTCCGGTTGCTTCCGCCGGACAGAACACGAACCCGGGAGCCATAAATTGAAGCTCCCGGGTTCTTCGGTTTTCCGGAATTCTCCGGAAAACTTCTGTCGGCGCTGCCGACTCGGGCAGTACAAATGCACAGCGGTCGCACGGGGCGGCTTACCCCGCCTGTTCGAACTGTGCGATATAAAGCTGCCGATAGAAGCCGTTTTTCGCCATGAGTTGGTCATGTGTGCCGGTTTCCACGATGTCGCCGTCGCGCACGACCAGGATGTTGTCGGCGTTCTGGATGGTGGAGAGCCGGTGCGCGATGATGAAGCAGGTCTTGTCCTTCATCAGCTCGAGCATGGCGGCCTGTATGCGGCGCTCGGTCTGGGTATCGACGTTTGAGGTCGCCTCGTCCAGGATCAGCATGTGCGCCTTGAGCAGCATGGCGCGGGCGATGGTGATGAGCTGCTTCTGTCCCTTGGAGATGTTGCCGCCGTTTTCGGAGATCACGGTGTCGTAGCCCTGGGGCAGCTGCTCGATAAAGTGATCGATGTGCGCCATTTTGGCGGCGTGCCTGACCTGTTCAAGGGTGGCCCCGCCGCTGCCGTAGGCGATGTTTTCGTAGACGGTGCCTCGGAACAGCCAGGTTTCCTGCAGCACCATCGCATAGGCGGCGCGCAGGTCGGCCCGCTTGATCTGCTGAATTTCATGGCCGTCGACGTAGATCGCGCCCCCCTGCTTGTCGTAGAAGCGCATCAGCAGGTTGATGATCGTGGTCTTGCCCGCGCCGGTGGGGCCGACGATGGCCGTGACCGAGCCGGGCGGGGCGCTGAGCGACAGGTCGTGCAGTACGATCTGGCCGGGCTCGTAGCCGAAGGACACATGCTCCATGCGTACGTCGCCCCGGGCCTCGGGCAGGGATACGCTGTCCGGCGCGTCCTCGGGTTCGCTGGGCTCGTCGATCAGGCGGAACACGCGCTCGCCCGCCGCCAGGGCGGACTGAAGCTCGGCAATGATGTTGGCCACCTCGTTGATGGGGCCGGAGAACTTGCGCGAGTACAGCACAAAGGAGGAAATCTGCCCCAGCGACATCCGCCCGAACAGGAACAGCATCGCGCCGAACATGCTCACGAAGGACAGCGACAGGTTGTTGATGAAGTTGACCGACGGGCCGGTGATGCTGCCATAGTACTCGGCGCGGTAATAGGCCTGGACGGCGTCCTCGTTGTGCCGGTCGAAGCGCTCGATCATGGTTTCCTCGCAGTGATAGGCCTTGGCGGTGCGCAGGCCGGAGACCATTTCCTCCACATAGCCGTTGAGCATGCCCAGCTTTCGGGAGCGCTCGCGGAACAGCGGCCGGGTGCGTTTTGTGATGTAGCGGGTGATGACCATGCTCAGGGGCACGGTGACCACGAACACCAGCATCAGGATGGGCGAGATCGACAGCATCATCAGCAGCGAGCCCACGACGGTGATGACGCTCGAGAGCACCTGGATGATGTCGTGGGACAGCGAGGTGTTGACCGTGTCGATGTCGTAGGACAGGCGGGAGAGGATGTCGCCGATGGGATGGGAGTCGGTATAGCTGACGGGCAGGCGGGAAACGCTCTCGAAGGCGTCCTGCCGCATGCGATAGACGATCTTCTGGGACAGGCGGATCATGACCACCGAGATGAGGTAGGAAAGCAGCGAGGAGAGCACGTAGAACGCGATCATCAGCCCTGCGTACAGCCAGACCGAGTGAAAGTCCACGCCGCTTTTGTCGGTGATCGCGTCGATGGCCGCGCCCGAGAGCTTGGGGCCGATCAGGTCGAAGAGGTTTCCGCAGATGGTCAGCGCCAGCGCCAGCGCGAACGTCCAGCGGTACTGCCGGACATAGCCCCAGAGCTTTTTGAACAGGTAGCGCGTGTCACGCGGCTTCGCATCCACGGGATTGGCGATGTTGTACTTAGGCACTCTTCAGACCTCCCATCTGCGTGCGCGCGATTTCCTGATACTCCCTGCAGGTCGCCAGCAGCTGCTCGTGGCTGCCCCGGCCGATGATCCTGCCCTCGTCCAGCACCAGAATCTGCGTGCAGTGGGCGATGGAGCTGACGCGGGAGGCGACCAGTATGCCGGTGGTGTCCGAATAGCCTCTGGCCAGCGCGCGCCGCAGATCCGCGTCGGTGCGGTAGTCCAGCGCGCTCGAGGAGTCGTCCAGCACCAGCACGTCGGGCTTGCCGGCCAGCGCGCGGGCGATGAGCAGGCGCTGCCGCTGTCCGCCGGAGAGGTTGGCGCCCTGGGTGTTCAGGCGCTCGTCCAGGCCGTTTGGCAGCTCCGAGATGTAGCCGGCGGCCTGCGCGTCCCGGACGGCGCGGTTCACGTCCTCGTCGGACAGCTTGCGGCCCAGCAGGATGTTCTCGCGCACGGTGTCGGAGAACACGTTGTCGTTCTGGAAGGCCACGCCGAACATCGTGTGCAGCGCCTCCGGCTCGATGGTGCGCACGTCGCGCCCGTCGATCAGGATCTGCCCCTCGTCCACGTCGTAAAAGCGCATCAGCAGCCTGATGATCGTGGTCTTGCCCGAGCCGGTCGCCCCGATCAGGCCCAGCGACTCGCCCCGATGAAGCGCGAAGGAGATGTGCTCGATCGTGGGGCGGCGCTTGTTGTAGGAGAAGGACACGTCGCGGAATTCGATATGATACTCGCTCTTTTCGGGGGCGGGCAGCGCCTGCACGGTCAGATCCTCGGGCAGGTCGAGGATTTCGCTGACGCGGTTGGCCGAGGCCGCCGAGCGAGTCAGCACCACGAACAGGCGGGTCACGCCCATCATGGCGTTGGCGATGATCGTAAAATAGGACAAAAAGGCCACGATGCTGCCCGGCTCGGCCGCGCCCGAGTGTACGCGCGACGCGCCCACGCAGATAACCGCCGCCTGGCCGATGTACAGAAGCGTGTTCATGATCGGCCGGCCCATGCCCATGACCTCGTTGGCGTGTATCTCGCGGGAGGATACCTCGCGGTTCTGCCGGGCGAAGCGGTCGATCTCGTAATCGTTCATCGACAGCGCCTTGATCACGCGCGCACCGGTGATGTTCTCGCGGATGACGCGCACCAGTCCGTCGATGGCGTTTTGCAGCCCGCGGAAGATGCGCGCGCCCTTTTTGGACACCATCGTCACCAGGACGCCGATCAGCGGCACGGTGGCCGCCAGCACCAGCGTCATGGGCACGTCCAGCGTGAGCGTCATCAGGATGCCGCCGATGACCAGTATCGGCGCGCGCACGCCCATGCGCTGCACCACGCCCACCATGTGGTGCAGGTTATACGTGTCGGTGCTCAGGCGGGAGACCAGCGAGGGCACGCCGATCGCGTCGATCTGCGCGTCGGAGAGGTAGGTGATCTTCTCGTAGAGCGCGTGGCGGATGGCGCGGGTGGAGTCGCGGGCGACCGCGGCCGCGTTCCGGTTGGCCACCACGTTACCCACGATGCACACCGCGCTCGCTGCCAGCATCGCGCCGCCCCAGGCCAGAATCAGGTTCACCCGCTTCAGCGGAATCACGTCGTCGATCAGATAAGAGAGAATCCAGGGCAGAAACAGCTCGCTGATCGTGCCCAGGAACTTGATAAAAAGGCCCCAGGCAATCCGCCGGTACATGGGGCGTATGAATTCCATTATGCGTTTCATTTCGGCTGCTCCTCTTGCTCCTCCAGCGCCGCCAGATGCGCCTGCGCGTTTTCCACCAGGCGCTCGAGCAGGCTGCTCAGCGTCTGCTTTTCCTCCTCGGTAAAGCCCTGCATGACCGCGTTGCGCCAGTCGCGCTTGAGCGCGCGCATGGCCTCCAGCGCGGGCAGACCCTCCTGGGTCACCTGCAGCCGCCGGATGCGCCGGTCCTTTTCGTCGGTCGCTACCCGGACGAAGCCCTTGTCCACCAGCTTCTGCACCGCGCGCGTGGCGGTTCCGTTGTCAAAGTACCCCAAATGCGCCAGCTCCTGCAGGCTGATGCCCGGGTTGCGCGCGATTCTGTCCAGAAAGAACTGCTGCCCGCTGCCCATGTCGTAGGCCTTCAGATGCTCGTTCAGGTAGGACTGGGTCATGCGGTAAAAGGCGGAGGTGTTTTTGATCAGGTGAAGCCGTACCGGTTCGTTCATGGAATAAATACCTCCCGTATCAGAGTGCGCGGCAAATTCCTTGCATACGCAAGCGTTAGTATACCACAAATTGATTGCGCACGCAAGCATTTTTTTTCGTTCGCGCGCGACTTTGTCGAAGAATCGACAGAAGTAATGAGATTGTGCTTTTTCTTAACGGAAGGAGGCGGTATACTTACAGTTGAATGCTCGTGAAGAGGTGACGCATATGCTTTACGCCCTGATTTCCTCCGCGTTTTACGCCGTGCAGAACATCGCCTGCAAGGAGTACGGCAGGCGGTTCGCGCCCAGTGTGCGCGGCCTGACGCTGATGGTGTTTCTGGCGATGTCGGTGCAGTGCGCGGCGATGGCGGCGGTGGGCGGCGCCTCGATGATTGCAGCCCTGCCGATGCTGCTGGCGGCGGCGTTCGGCG
>CAKUFB010000198.1 GCA_934647145.1 uncultured Clostridia bacterium | reverse complement strand
CAGGCTCTCTGGCTGGGGGAGGCTCCGCTTCGCTTCGCGCTCCCCCAGACCCCCACCGAAGTTTGTCCGCCGGGCAGTGCCCGCACCCACTTGCTGCCGGTCGGCAGGGCCGACAGCCACTTGCTGCCGCGGGTTCTATTGACGAATTCGGGAACCATAAATTGGAGTTCCCGAATTCTGCCTTTCCGAGCTTCCCACAGGCTCTCTGGCTGGGGGAGGCTCCGCTTCGCTTTGCGCTCCCCCAGACCCCCACCGAAGTTTGTCCGCCGGGCAGTGCCCGCACCCACTTGCTGCCGGCCGGCAGGCAAACGATCCGCGGAAGCGATACCCCCGGGGAGTCGCTTCTTTTCATTCTTTTGATTTGACCTTGATCTGACGCAAAGATTGCGCGGATTTGTCATGAAGGCGGCAACAAGCTGTCGATGCCATATAAAATTAACAAAAGAGGGCTGTTATTTCCCCCCTGAATATGCTATAACCACACTAGACAACATTCCATTTCAGCGGAGGGTACGGCCATGAAGAGTATGATTTGCTGCCCTGGGGGGCGGGCGTGTGCGCTGGGCCGAACCGTTTGACAGAGCTCGTTCTGAAGCGATCAGAACGGGCTTGTTTTAGTTGGATGAAAGCGAAGGGGAACGCGGCAGGCGAGCCGCGGCGATGACATGAGGGAAAAAAGATCACTGGACATGTGCGAAGGGCCGCTTTTGGGGAGCGTGCTGCGCTTTTCGCTGCCGCTGATGGCGACCGGCGTGCTCAGTCAGCTGTATAACTCGATGGATTCGGTCGTGGTCGGCCGGTGCGCGGGCGGCTCGGCGCTGGCGGCGGTGGGCGCGACGACGACGCTGTGCTGGCTGATTACCGAGACGGTGCTGGGTCTGTCGGTGGGCACCAGCGTGCGGGTGGCCAATGCCTTCGGCGCGGGCCGGGGCGACGAGGTGTCGGACACGGTACACACCTCGATTCTGCTGGGGCTTATACTGGGCGTGCTGGCGGCGATCGTCGGCTTTTTCGGCAGTCATACCTTCCTTGCCTGGATGCATACGCCCGAGGACATCATCGAGCAGTCCACGGCCTACATGCGCATCTACTTCCTGGGCCTGCCGGCCGCGGCGGTGTACATGTTCGCGTCGGCGGCGCTGCGGGCGACGGGAGAGACGAGGTATCCGCTGTTCGTGCTGATCGTGTCGGGCGTGGTGAACGTGGCGCTGAACTTCGTTTCGGTGGCGGCCCTGGGCATGGGCGTGCGGGGCGTGGCCTGGGCGACGGTCATTTCGCAGGCGCTGTCGGTCGTGATGCTGCTTGCGTACATGCGCAGGCTTCCGGGCGGCGTGCGGGTGCGGCTGAAGGCGCTCCGCATCGACCGGAAGGAGCTTGGCCAGCTGCTGCGCATCGGCGTGCCGGCGGCGCTTCAGAGCGCGCTGTTCAGCATATCGAACGTCGTGATTCAGTCGGGCGTCAACTCGTTCGGCTCGGCGGCGGTGGCGGGCAACGCGGCGGCCAGCAACATCGAGAGCATGGTCTACCTGATCGTGGACGCGCTGGGGCAGGCGGCGACCATCTTCGCCGGGCAGAACATGGGCGCGAAGAGGTACGAGCGCCTGCCGAAGGTACTGCATGCCTGCCTGATCCTGTCCACGCTGCTGATGGCGGCCTCAGGCCTCTTGTGCTGCCTGCTGCGCGAGCCGCTGGTGCGCATCTTTGCGACGGAGAGCGACGTGGTGCGCTTCGGCGCGGAGCGGCTGCTCATCCAGCTGAGTACCTATGCGCTGGTGGGCGTGATGTGCGTGGTCAGCGGCCTGATTCGCGGGATGGGTTATTCGATCCTGCCCACGGTTGTGTCGCTGCTCGGCGTGTGCGCGCTGCGCGTGGCGTGGATGTACACGGCGTTTGCGTGGAAGCCCACGTTTGTGGTGCTGATGCTGTGCTATCCGTTCACCTGGCTGGTGACAAGCGCGGCGCATATGATCTGTTATTTCATTGTGAAGAGAAGAATGCCCGTGGAGGGGTGCTGCGCATGAAGAAGAAAAGAGACGGTCTGTATATGGTCAACGGGCCGCTGATTCCGGGGATACTGACCTTTACCCTGCCGCTGATGCTCACCAGCATCCTGCAGCTGCTCTACAACGCGGCGGACATCATCGTCGTGGGCCGCTACGTGGGCAAGCAGGCGCTGGCGGCGGTGGGCGCGACGGCCTCGCTGATCAACCTGCTCATCACGGTGTTCCTGGGCCTGTCGGTGGGCGCGAGCGTGGCGGTGGCCAACGCCTACGGCGCGCAGGCGCACGACGAGGTGTCCGACACCGTGCATACCTCGATCGCCCTGAGCCTGATTTCGAGCGTGTTCGTGTGCGCGCTGGGCCTGCTCGCCTGCCGGCCGCTGCTGGAGATGATGGGCACGCCGGAGGACGTGATCGACCTGTCCGAGGTGTACATGCGCATCTATTTCCTGGGCGTACCGGGCAACCTCCTGTACAACTTCGGCTCGGCCATCCTGCGTGCGGTGGGGGACACCAGGCGTCCGCTGGTCATTCTGACGATTGCGGGCCTGGTCAACGTGTGCCTGAACCTGGTGTTCGTGATCGCGCTGGGCATGAGCGTGGACGGCGTGGCCTGGGCGACCATCATTTCGCAGTATCTGTCGGCGGTGATGGTGACGATCTGCCTGCTCAGGAGCGAGGACTGCATTCGCCTGACCCTCCGGCGCATACGCATCCACTGGGCGCGGCTGAAGGAGATCGTGCGCGTGGGTCTGCCGGCCGGCTTTCAGGGCGCGCTGTTTGCGCTGTCCAACGTGCTGATTCAGTCGTCGCTGAACACCTTCGGCTCGGCCGCGGTGGCGGGCAGCTCGGCGGCGGGCAATATCGAGGGCTTTATCTACGTCATGATGAACGCCATGCATCAGGCGGCCATCACCTTCTGCAGCCAGAACATGGGCGCGAAGAACTACAAGCGCATCCCGCACATCCTGCGCGCCTGCCTGCTGCTGACCTTCGGCATCTATGTGGTGGGCTGCGGGGCGGTGATCCTGTTCTGCGAGCCGCTGCTGCGCATCTACAACAGCGACCCCATGGTGCTGGAGTTTGGCCGGCGCAAGCAGATCATCATGATGGCGTTTTACTTCTTCTGCGGCGGCATGGACGTGGTGACCGGCCAGCTGCGCGGCATGGGCTACTCGCTCGGGCCGACGCTGGTGGTGCTTACCGGCGTGTGCGGATTGCGCATGGTCTGGCTGGCGACGGTGTTCGCCCGCTGGCACACCTTCGAGGTGCTGTTCTACTCATATCCGGTCAGCTGGTTCGTGACCTTCGCGGCGCTGCTGGCCTGCTATTTCGCGGTGCGCAGGCGACTTCCGAAAGGAGATGCTTTGATTGAACAGACACAGTCATGAAATTGACATGTGCTCCGGCCCGCTTTTATCCAAGATGATGGTTTTCGCCATCCCGGTGGTCATTACGAGCGTGCTGCAGATCATGTACAACGCGGCCGACATGATCGTCGTGGGCCGGTTCGCAAGCGACACGTCGCTGGCCTCGGTGGGCTCGACGGCGCAGCTGATCAACCTGCTGGTGGGCTTTTTCAACGGCATGGCGGTGGGCGCAAGCGTGGTCGCGGCGCGGCTGTACGGCGCGGGCGACCGGCAGGGCGTCAACGACAGCGTACACACGGCTGTTACCCTGAGCGTGGTGTGCGGCGTGGCGATCGGCATCGTCGGGCTGCTGGTTTCGGACTTCATGCTGGAGCTGATGGGCACGCCGGAGGACGTGATCGGCGGCGCGAGCGAGTACCTGCAGATCTACTTCGTGGGCACCCCCGCGCTGATCGTGTACAACTTCGCCGCGGCCATACTGCGCGCCGTGGGCGACACCAAACGGCCCATGTACTTTTTGATCGTCTCAGGTCTGGTCAACGTGGTGCTGAACCTCCTGTTCGTCATCGGGTTTAAAATGGACGTGGCGGGCGTGGCCTGGGCGACGACCATCTCCCAGTACCTGTCCGCCGCGATGATCATCCTGTGCATGATCCGCTCGGACAACTGCGTGCGCCTGGATCTTCGCCGCCTGCGCATCCGCAAAAAGTGGGCGAAGGAGATCATGCGCATCGGCCTGCCCAGCGGCATTCAGGCCTCGATGTTCAACATTTCGAACGTGCTCATCCAGTCGGGCATCAATTCCTTCGGCTCGGCGCACATCGCGGGCAGCTCGGCCGCAAGCAGCATCGAGGGCTTCATCAGTCTGGCCACCGCCGCGCTGTATCAGGTCAACCTGTCCTTCGTCGGCCAGAACATGGGCGCGAAGAAGTACGACCGCATCGAGAAAATCAACCGCATCGGCATTTTCCTGTCGCTGGTCATCTGGGTGGTGCTGGGCGGCGCGATCTTCCTGCTGCGCTATCCGCTGATGAGCATCTACACCGACGACCCGGCCTCCATCGAGGCGGGCGCGCAGAAGCTGGTCATCCTGATGGCGGGCTACTTCTTCGGCGGCACGATGAACTCCATGGTGGGCACGCTGCGCGGCATGGGCTACGCCGCCGTCCCCATGGCCAACTCGATCGTGGGCGCGTGCGTGTTCCGCGTGATCTGGATGTATACCTTCTTCGCCTGGAACCCCACCTGGTTCACGCTCTTCCTCAACTATCCCATCTCCTGGATGATCATCAGCGCCGCCCACTTCGTCACCTATCAGATCGTCAAGAAGCGCGCCTTCGGGGCAGGCTGAGGGGGACGCTGGGGAGGCTGACTTTCTGACCAGGCAGTGCCCGGCCCCACTCGCTGCCGCCGGACAAAAGAAAGTGCAATTCATAGGCGCAGCACATCGCGGTTGCGTAGTCTACCGCCCCTCTCGAGCTCTCCCGAAAAGCACTATGATCCACGGAAGGCATTGGGAGAGGACAAGCGTGGTTCCCCGAATGCAGCGTGGTCGGGAGAGCGTTTTCCGGGATGCTTTTTTAGAAATAAAAGTGAGGGGGCAGTCGGCAGTGCGCCCCCTCAGTCACCTATAGTGACAGCTTCCCTTTCAGGGGCGCCTTGATTGCGTTAACCGTGCCTCTCCTGAAAGGGGAGGTGCCCGCAGCGCGGGCGGAGGGGTTCGGAAAGGCAGAATTCGAGAACTTTAATCTATGGTTCTCGAATTCGTCGATAGAATCGGCGGCAGCAAGTGGCTGTCGGCACTGCCGACGAGTTCGGAGATCCACACATCTTTGAGC
>CAKUFB010000197.1 GCA_934647145.1 uncultured Clostridia bacterium | reverse complement strand
GCGCCGATCAGCGCCACGACCTCGCCCTGGTGCACCTCGAAGGAGGCGTCCTTGATGGCGTGGATCTGGCCGTAATAGACGTTCAGGTTGTTGGCCTTCAGCATGCCGCTCACGCTCCCTTCCGGCCCAGGTAGGCCTCGATGACCTGTTCGTTGGATTTGATGTCGTCGGGCGTACCCTTGGCGATCACGCGGCCGTAGTTGAGCACGCAGATGCCCTCGCAGATGCCCATGACCAGGTTCATGTCGTGCTCGATCAGCATGACGGCGATGTTGAAGTTGTCGCGCATCTTGCGGATGTTCTCCATCAGCTCGGCGGTCTCGGACGGGTTCATGCCGGCGGCCGGCTCGTCGAGCAGGATGATGGAGGGGTTGGTGGCCAGGGCGCGCACGATCTCCAGCTTGCGCTGCTGGCCGTAGGGCAGGCTGCCCGCCTCTTCCTTATAATGCGCCTCCATGCCGAACGCGGAGAGCAGCTCGAGCGCGCGCTCGTTGGCCCGCTTTTCCTCGCGGCGGTAGCGGGGCGTGCGCAGGAGCGAGTCCATCAGGTTGTACTTCATATGATGGAACAGGCCGACCTTCACGTTGTCCAGCACCGACATGTTGGAGAACAGGCGGATGTTCTGGAAGGTGCGCGCCACGCCCATGCGGTTGACCTGGTCGACCGACTTGCCCTGAGTGGGGTTGCCGTTGAGCAGGATGGAGCCGCGGGTGGGCTGATAGACGTTGGTCAGCAGGTTGAACACGGTGGTCTTGCCGGCGCCGTTGGGGCCGATCAGGCCGGCGATTTCGGTCTTGCCGACGGTGAGGTTGAAATCGTCCACGGCGGTCAGGCCGCCGAAGTCGATGCCCAGGTGACGGATGTCCAGCACCGGCGTGTAGGGCAGGTCGCGCGCCGGGATGATGGCTTTGCTCGGATACGGAACCATTTTATTCATGCGCGGACGCCTTCCTTCTTCACCTTTTTGGCGATCATTTTGGCCAGGGAGCGGTAGTTGAGCTTGCTCTTCACCGCGGCAAGGCGCGGCGAGGCGTTAATCAGCATCATGGCGATGAGCACGATGGAGTAGATCAGCATGCGGTAATCGCTCAGCGCGCGCAGCGACTCGGGCAGCACGTAAATGATGATGGCCGCGATGATCGAGCCGCGGATCGAGCCCAGGCCGCCCAACACGACGATGACCAGGATTTCAATGGACATGTTGTAGTCGAAGGTGCTGGCGGTCAGGCTGGCCAGGTTGTGGCCGTACAGCACGCCCGCCACGCCCGCGAAGAAGGCCGCGACGACAAAGGACATGAGCTTGAAATAGGTCAGGTTGATGCCGGTCGCCTCGGCCGCGATGCGGTTATCGCGCATGGCGGTGATGGCGCGGCCGTGCTTGGAGTCCATGAGGTTGGTGGCCACCACGACGGTGATCATGACCACGACAAAGGCGATCAGGAAGGTCGAGTCGCGGGGAGTGCCCTTCAGGCCCGCCGCGCCGCCGGTGAAGTTCAGGTTGATGATGACCGAGCGGATGATCTCGCCGAAGGCCAGCGTCACGATGGCCAGGTAGTCGCCCTGGAGCCTCAGCGCGGGCACGCCGATGACGATGCCGAACAGCGCCGCCACCAGGCCGCCCACCAGCATGGCCAGCGGAAAGCGGATCGCGGTGGGCAGTACGTTCTGCGTGTAAATCGCGAACAGGCAGCCGCTGTACGCGCCGACCGACATAAAGCCCGCGTGCCCCAGCGTCAGCTCGCCCAGGAAGCCCACGGTGATGTTCAGGGAGACCGCCAGGATGACGTTGATGCAGATCGGCACCATCATGCGCTGCAGGTGCCGGCTGGCGTGACCGGTCTGGATCATGGTATAAAGGATCGCGAAGGCAAGAAGACACATGCCGTAGGTGATCAGCTTGCTGCGCGTGGATTTGCTCATTTTCTTCTTCATGCCGCTCACCTACACTTTCTCGGAAATCTTCTTGCCCAAGAGACCTGTGGGCTTGACGATCAGCACCACGATCAGCACCGCGAACACGATCGCGTCGGACAGCTCGGTGGAGATATACGCCTTAGCCAGGTTCTCGATCAGGCCCAGCAGGATGCCGCCCAGCATGGCGCCCGGAATCGAGCCGATGCCGCCGAACACGGCCGCGACGAAGGCCTTGATGCCGGGCATGGAGCCGGTATACGGGCCGACGTAGATGTAGGTCGCGCCGTAGAAGATGCCCGCGACCGCGGCCAGCGCCGAGCCGATGGCGAAGGTGATCGAAATGGTGCGGTTGACGTTGATGCCCATGAGCTCGGCGGCGTCCTTGTCCTCGGACACGGCGCGCATGGCCTTGCCGGTCTTGGATTTATTGATGAACACGGTCAGGGCGATCATGATGACCATGGTCACAAGCAGCGTGACCAGCGATTCGCCCTTGATCGTGAGCGCTCCGATTTTCAGCGCGGGAACGGCAATGATCGGGGGAAACGAGCGCTTCGTCGAGCCGAACATCAGAAGCGCGATATTCTGCAGCAGGTAGCTCACGCCGATGGCGGTGATCAGCACCGACAGGGGCGAGGCCTTGCGCAGTGGCTTATAGGCCACGCGCTCAATGACCACGCCCAGAAGAACGCACATCACGACGCCGGCGAGCACGCCGACGATGGGCGGGAAATTCAGTGTGGAAATGGTGATCAGCACGGTGTACGCGCCGACCATGATGATGTCGCCATGGGCGAAGTTCAGCATCTTGGCGATGCCGTAGACCATGGTGTAGCCCAGCGCGATCAGGGCGTAGATACTGCCCAGGCTCAGTCCGCTGATGATGTTTGAGATGAAGCTCAGCATGTCTTTTGTCAACTCCCGTCATATTCGGCAGCCCGGCCTTCACGATAGAAGCGCCAGGCGTGCTCCGGCGGCTTCAGCCGCAGTCGCAGTGGTTCGGGCGCCGCCGGAACACCATGGCGCCGTGCGTTGGCTTGGCGCGCGCCGGCAGTTCACTCACTTTGAACCGCCGGCGGCGCATTTTTTAACGAGGCCTGACGAAGTCTCGCCGGGCGTTCTTTTTCTGCAGCGGCCTTACATATTATCAGGCGGCGGCAGGTGCTTTCCGGGAAGGATTCCGGGGATTATTCGGCGGCGTAGACGGTGTAGACGCCATCCTTGATGACGACGGCGTTGGCGGTCTTGCTGACCTCGCCGTCCTCGCCCCAGGTCATGGTGCCGGTCAGGCCGTTGACGGTGATGGTGGTCATGGCGGCGATCACCTTTTCGTTGAAGTCGGCGTCGCCGGGCTTCGCGCCGGAGGCCTCGACAGCGGCCTTGACGACGTAGATGGCGTCATAGCCGTCGGCGGCGAACTGGTCGGGGGTCTCGCCGTAGGCTTCCTTATACTTGGTGACGAAGGAGACGGTCAGATCATCCGTCGCGTCGGCGGCGAAGGGGGTCAGCAGCATCACGCCTTCGCAGGCGTCCCTGTTCTCCTCGCCGATCTTGGTCACGATGCCGTCCAGGCCGTCGCAGCCGAAGAAGGTGGTCTTCAGGCCGGCGCTCTTGGCCTGGGTCAGGATGTAGGCGGCCTCCTGAGCGTAGATGGGCAGGAAGACCAGCTCGGCGCCCGCGTCGGCGCAGGCCTGAATCTGCACGGAGAAGTCGGTGTTGGACTGATTGGTGAAGGCCTGCTTGGTCACGATCTCCAGGCCCTTCACGGCCGCCTCGGCCTCGAAGTTGTCGGTGATGCCGACCGAGTAGTCGTTGGACTTGTCATAGATGATGGCGACCTTCTGGGCGATCTTGTGATCGGCGATGAAGTCGGCGGACAGCACGCCCTGATAGGGGTCGGTGAAGCAGACGCGGAAGCAGTTGGGATACTGCACGCACTCCTTCATGGAGGCGGTGGTGGCCAGCATCAGGATGCCGTCCGCCTGGCTCTCGGTGGCCACGTCCAGGCAGCAGCCGCTCAGCGTGGAGCCGATCGAGGCGACCATGCCCTCGTCCATCAGTACGTTGTAGGCGTTGACGGCGGTCTCGGGATCGGCCGCGTCGTCCTCCATCAGGAACTTGATCTGCATGCCGGCGATGCCGCCCGCCGCGTTGATCTCCTCCGTGGCGATTTCAGCGCCGCGCTTCATCGAAAAACCGTAGTTCGCATAGTCGCCGGTCAGCGGGCCGGTGGCGCCGATGACAAACGTCTCTTCGGCGCTGGCAGCCGCGCAGCACATCACAAAGATCATGGCGAGTACGAGGATCATGCTCAAGGTCTTTTTCATGGGAATACCTCCATTTTTTTCTGGCGTCCCGTCATTTGGGGAGGCCGAATTTATATAAAAACGGCACCGCCGAGTGCGATGCCGCTTCTATATCAAGCGTATTACTGCATCCATTGCACTTCAGCCATCTTCCCTGAACCCCATACCAGCAGGCTAATCAGCAGGCCCGCTACGACGTGCTGCAGGCACAGTCGCAGGGTCATAATGGATACAACGATGGCGATAATAACAAAGAAGGACACCGCATGGGCGTCCTTCATGGACAGGGCGAAACGGGCGCAGGCAGTGCTCTGGCAGGCGCCAGAACAGGACCGCGCGTCGGAAGCGGCGGTCATACAGGGATTCGCAAACTGATTCATGAACTGCTTTTTCATGGCTGACCGCTCCTTCCGTTTGGATTTTATGGCTGAAAGTATAGTCTAACCCGGACGTTTTGTCAAGCGCTTTTCTAAAAAAACTTGAGCGGATATATGAGCGCCTTTCATGGTATGTTCACGGATTTGCATGGAAACCCGCGTTTTTCGAGGTTTGCGCTCATCTATCTATGAGTATGTCGCATATTTTAACATGGCTCAAATGCGTCCTCCGGTGAAAAGTGCATGAATTCTCATGCTCACCAGCCGATGTTTCAGGCATTTCATTGGGCGATGCGCACAGAAAACCACCGTTTCTGTTTCAGGCGGATATGAGCGTCTCTTCATCTTCTCATAAACCGCGCTTCGCGGACGCCTGAACGGGTGCGCTTCACGATCTTTCTCATGCCCGCGTTCGGACTTATTCAGATGTTCTGCGCGCTTTATATCGCATTGTTCGGAATTGCACCGTTCTTCCGCGCGCCGGTTGACAAGCGGCCCAAAAGGCGGTATAGTGTTCACAGTGAAGGAGGGATCCACGATGAAAACGGTCAAACTTGGACGAACCGGCCTGGTCGTGAACCGCAACGGCTTCGGCGCGCTGCCCATTCAGCGGGACAGTCAGGAGGAAGCGGTGCGCCTGCTGAAAAAGGCGTA
>CAKUFB010000196.1 GCA_934647145.1 uncultured Clostridia bacterium | reverse complement strand
ACGATTTGAGCCGTCGGCAGTTTCGCCAAAGGCGAAACCTGAAAACCCAAAGGGTTTTCAGCCTCTCTGCCACCCTCTCCAGTTTTTGCTGAAATCTAAGAGATTTCCGGGCGCAAAAACTGCAAGGAAACGATTTTTGCTCTGGAAAATGGGATTTTCCGGCGCAAAAATCGTCCCGTGCCCACCGTACACGCCGCTGGACGCGATTGAAAGTTCGAGAGGGCTGCGGCCCTCTCGAGCTCTCCGGCGTTTTTCGACAGTCTGCGCGGGGGCTGCTCGAAGAGCAGTCCCCGCAGGTTGGGAATGTGGCTTACCAGTGCGAATTGTTGGCGGTCACATATTCGGTCACCTGGCGCTGATACTCGGCCAGGTAGGTCTGCAGGCCCGCCGCGTCCAGCTTGGCCAGCATCTCTTCCCACTTCGCGTCCAGCTCGTCGCCCAGATAGCCCAGGTAGAACATCGGGCGATACTCGTTCATGACAGCGTTGAGGTTGGACAGCTCGGTCTCGACATTGGTCTTGTCGAAGCTGAAGTTCAGGAAGGGGCTGGCGTAGGCGGTCGCCTCCTGCGCCTTGAGGCCCTCATAGTAGCCGGCGGTGTCGGCCTGGGTGACGAAGGCGTTCATGCAGGTGCCGATGACCCACTTCCACTGGCCGTAGGGCCAGTCGGAGGTCGCCTGACCGGCGCCGCCCAGGGTGGTGACCGTGCCGTCGCCGTTGTCGGTCCAGTGTACGTCCTTCAGGCCGTAGACGAAGGTCTGGTACAGCTCGGGATTTCCGTAGAACTGGTTGAGCACCATCATGGCGCGCTCGGGCTCCTTGCATGTGTAGGGCAGCACCACGCAGGTCGCGTCGCCCTTCATCCAGGTGCAGGCGCGGTTCGTGAACAGCACGGTGATGGGCAGGTTGTACTGGGCGCTCAGGCGCGCTTCGATGCCCTCGTCCAGCGCGGCGTGAGAGTTGTTGATGTAGTCGGTGTCGGTCAGCTCGCCGTTCCACTGGATGGACTGGCTGGCGCTGGCGATGTCGGACTGGATGTAGCCCTTCTTGTAGAAGTCGGAAACCGCCCTGGCGTAGCGCAGCCAGCCGTTCTCCTCGGTGACAAAGGGCTTCACGGTGAAGGTGTCGTCGCCGAAGGCCACGTAGCCGTAGCTGCTCCAGAAGTCGCCGCCCAGGCCGGGCTTCTCATGGCCCTTGAGCAGCATCTGCAGGCTGTCCACATAGAAGCCGTTGTGCAGCTTGCCCTTTTCCTTCAGCGTGCCGGCGTAGGTGTCCAGGCCGTCGTACACCTTCTGCCAGTTCTCGTCGGTGTACTCGCCGTCGTCGAAGGCGTAGAAGGCGTTCTGCAGATCCTCCTTCCAGCCCTCGGGCATCTCGTTGACCAGCTCGGTGGGCAGGTACAGGCCGCCCCGGTTGCCGACCAGGCCCTGCCAGGACACGGCGTAGTAGAGCTCGCCGTCCTTTTCGCGGTGCAGGTTGATGCAGTCCTCGCCCAGCGCGGCGATGATGTCCTGGCCGTACTGCTGCATCAGCTCGCCCATCGGCAGGATCGTGCCCTCGCGCGCCATCTTGCTCTTGTCGAACATCCAGCCCGCCCAGGCCAGGTCGATGCGCTCGCCCGCGGCCAGCGCCTTCTCCAGCTTGTCCTTGTAGCCGTCGCCGATGTAGGTCATCTTGAGCGTGGTGTTGGGCAGCGCTTCCTCGATCATCTTGCGCAGCTGCTCGTCCACCTTGTCGGTGTCGGCCTGCTCGCCGGTGCCGGTGACCCAGAAGTTCACCTCGGCCGGGGGCAGGTCGGCCTCCGCCGATGCGCCCGTCAGCGCGCACGCGCTCAGGGTCAGCAGCAGAGCCAGCAGGAGACAGAGTGTCTTTTTCATGTGGGGTATCCTCCTTTGGTAAGATATATAAGTGGAAAAGAGGCGAATCCTCTTAACCCTTCACGGAGCCGATGACCAGACCCTTGGCGAAGTACTTCTGGAAGAAGGGGAACGCCACCAGCATCGGGCCGGCCGCGATCACGCACAGCGCGTACTTCATGCTCTCGGCGGGCAGCTTGTAGCCGGTCAGGTCGATGGCGTTGGCGGCGGTGGTCGAGGTCATGGACTTGATGAAGTTGATCTCGTTGAGCACCTTCTGCAGAAGGTACTGCAGCGTGTACAGCTTCGAGTCGCGGATGTAGACATAGGAGGTCGTCCAGTTGTTCCACCGCCCCACCAGGCCCATGAACGCCTGCGTGGCGATGATGGGCGTGGACAGCGGGATGGCGATGCGAAAGTAGCACAGCAGCTCGTTCGCGCCGTCCAGCCGGGCCGACTCGAACAGCGACTCGGGCACGCTCTTGAAGAACGCCCGGAAGCACAGGATGCCCCACGCGCCGCCGCTCAGGCCGGGCAGTATGTATACCCAGAAGCTGTTGAGCAGACCGTACCACTTGGTGTAGATGATGTAGGTCGGAATCGTGCCGCCCGAAAACAGCATGGTGAAGAAGATGTACCAGGTCACCGGCTTCTTGAAGCGGAAGCTGCTGCGGGAGAGCGGATAGGCCGCCAGTCCCATGAGCAGCGTGGTCAGGAAGGTGCCCAGAAAGGCCTGCGCGATGGTCACGCCGTAGGCTCTCAATACCTGAGTCGGGTTTTTGAAGGCGATTCTGTACGCCTCCAGCGTAAACTCCTTCGGAATCAGCCCGAACCCGCCCGTCACCAGCACCCGCTCGCTCGTGAACGAGGCGGATACCACCAGCAGCATCGGCAAAATGTACATCAGGCTCAGCAGCACGAAGAAAATGTGGATGAAGACCAGATAGACCGGCTGCCTGCGCTTCCTCGCTGCGCTCATGTCGCATCCCTCTTTCTGTCAGAAAATCGAATTCTCCGGCGAAATCTTCCTGACCACCAGGTTGGTGCCCGTGATCAGGATCAGGCCCACCACCGACTGGAACAGGCCCACCGCCGAGGAGCGCCCGTAGTCGCCCGCCTGCAGGCCGCGCATGACGTAGGTGCTCAGGATGTCGGTCGTGTCGTAGAGCACCGAGACGTTCCGGGGAATCGTGTAAAACAGCTCGAAGCTGCCGCCGAACAGGCCGCCCACCGACAAAATCAGCTGCAGGCTCAGGATCGGCACGATCACCGGGACGGAAACGTGCAGGGTCTGCTGCCAGCGGTTCGCGCCGTCGATCTTCGCCGCCTCGTACACCGTCGGGTCTGCGCCCAGCAGCGCGCTCAGGTACAGCATCGAGCCCATGCCCAGCCCCTGCCAGCAGTTCACGATGGTCAGGATCAGCGGCCAGTACCTGGGATCTGTATACACGTCGATCGGCGCGAGCCCCAGCGCGCCCCGCAGGTGATTGAGCACGCCCATCGTCGGGTTCAGAATCGCGTAGGTGATGTAGCCGATGATGACCATCGACATGAAGTTCGGGAAGGAGATGGTCGTCTGGTAGTACTTGAGCGCCCGCCGGCTGTTCACCTCGAACAGCAGCAGCGCGATCGCCACGTTCACCGCCGGGCCGATCAGCATGAACCACAGGCTGTAGAGCACCGTGTTGCGCATGATGCGCGCCAGCTCGACCGACCGAAACAGGAACTTGAAGTTCTCCAGCCCGACCCACGGACTGCCGAACAGTCCCTTGGCCGGCATAAACCGCTTAAACGGCAGAATGATGCCGATCATCGGCACGTAGCTGAACAGCGTAAAGCAGATCAGCGTCGGCGCGCACAAAAGCAGCAGCTCCCAGCTCGCCCGGTCGCGCCAGATACTCTTTTTCTTGAGGGTTCTGTCCGTCATGGACTTCACGTCGCCTTTCTTCTCCGTCTTTCCATGAACAGTATACATCCTGCGCGCCACGCGAGCAACGGCGCGCTCAACGGCTTTCGGACACACCTCGACAAATTTCAGCCACGCGCATTCACGCACAATGCACGAAAAAGTTCAGAAGCGGGGAGGCTTTTCATTTTCGCCGCGCTGTGATATAATGAAATACAGTAAAATGAAGGGGGAATGACGCGTGGAGAAGCTCCAGCTCATCTCATCAGACAACTATCTAAAAACAATGGACGAACAGGTGCTGCCCTACCTGCGCGCGCACGTTCGCGCCGGCCGCGAGGAAAACGGCCTGTACTACGAATTCTACCCGCTGGACGAATTCAGGGGCACGGTCATGCTGTCTCACGGCTTCACCGAAAACTGCGCCAAGTTCGCGGAAATCATCTACTACCTGCACCGCGCGGGCTATCAGGTCGCGGCGATGGATCACCGTGGGCACGGCCGCTCGCAGCGCGAAAAGGGGCTGGAGAACCTGGTGTATATCGACCGGTTCGAGACCTACGTCGAGGACATGCACCGCATGGTTCAGCTGATGGTGCTGCCCAACGCGAAGGACAGGCCCGCCTGCCTGCTCGGCCACTCGATGGGCGGCGCCATCGCGCTGATGTACCTGGAGGCTCATCCCGAGGTGTTCGCGCGGGGCATACTCACCGCGCCCATGGTGCAGGTCAACAGCGCGCCCTTCAGCTTCCGCGCCGGCAAGGCGGTGGCCGACGGGGCCTGCCGGCTGGGCAAAACCCGCAGGCGCGCCTTCGTCACCAGCCCGTACCGCCATGACGAGACGCTCGAGAAGAGCTGCTGCTGCGGTCAGGCGCGCTTCGACTGGTACCACGGCCTGTGCGAAAGGGAGCCGCTGTTTCAGCAGGGCGCGGCGGCCTACGGCTGGGTGCGCGAGGCGGCGGGCGTAACCGCCAAAATCCTGGCGCCCGAGGCCGTCGCCCGCCTGACGATGCCCCTGCTCTTCCTCACCGCCGGCAGGGACACGCTGGTGCGCAACGACGCCATCGAGCGCCTGTGCGCCATGGCCCCCGACGCGCGCCGGGTCGACTTCCCCGAGAGCAAGCACGAAATCTACCGCGGCGAGGACGAGACCGTCCGGCGCTGGATGCAGACCGTGCTCGACTTCCTGCCCGCCTGACGAAAAAAGACCGCCGCACAGCCGGTGGTCTTTTCAGCTTGTCAAAAAACTCGGGAGAGCTCGAGAGGGCCGCAGCCCTTTCGACCGGGCAGTGCCCGGCTCCACTTGCTGCCGCCGGACAGGACACGAAACCAGCCGCCATAAATTGGAGCGGCTGATTTCTCCGGTTTTCCGGAATTCTCCGAAAAACTTTTGTCGGCGTTGCCGACTCGGGCAGTGCAAATATATAGCGTGGGCACGGGACGGTTTTTGTAAATCCCATTTTCCAGAGCAAAAATCGTTTCCCTGCAGGCTCCGCGCCCGAAAAATCTTCGATTTTTAGCGGAGACTGGAGAG
>CAKUFB010000195.1 GCA_934647145.1 uncultured Clostridia bacterium | reverse complement strand
GCCCTCCCCCGAGCCCCCTCCCGCGCAGGCTCGCTCCGCTCGCCCCTCCCAGATCCTCTGGGAGGCGTTTTTCATGCGTGCACAGGCCCCCGGGAACCATTGAAGAACAACACACGTCTATCTGAATAAGAAGAAGCCTTTCCGAAAAGGAGTGAACGACACATGATGCAATCCTGCCGCCTGGCCAGACGCAGCGCCCGAAAACACACGCGCGAAATGACAAAGTGCGGCCTGATTTACCTGGCCCTGCTCACGGTTTGGTGCGCATTGGCGGCGCTCTCGCGAGCTCTGCCCGCCCTGCCGCGCGTGCTGGGTCTCGGTTACCTGTTCGGCGCAATCGGCCTGGGCATGAACGCCTTCCTGCTTCGCGCCGTCAGCCCGCCCGAGCGCGAAATTCGCCTGAACAAACGCGCCTGGACACTCCTGCTCATCCTGCCGCTCCTCTACCTCCCTCCGCTCGCCGGACTGTGCGCCCTGCTCCGCTTCGCCGACGTCCGCTGGCAATCCTGGCTCGCCCAGCTGCTGGCCGGAAGCGTATCGACCATCCTCCTTGCCTTGGCCATTGCCTGCGCCGTCCTATGGGTGTTCTGCCTGCTCGGCGCATTTGCCCGTCTGGCGTTCCTGCGCGCGCTGAGAAGCGATAAGTCCATCACGCCAAAGGAGTGGGCCTCTCTGGCCGCCCGCGCGCTCAGGCACTCCCTGGCCCCCGCCCTGCTCTTCCTCCGCTATATCCACTTTTTCCTGCTCGCGGCCGCATTATGGCTGGCACTCGAGGCGGCCGCAGGCCTGCTGGCCGGAACCTTCGCCCTTCAGGCCGACCTGCCCACCACGGCGCTCCTGTTCCTCGCGCATCTGCTGACCCCGCATCCGTGGCTGTCTGCGGCCGCGTTCGCACTGGGCCCCGTGTGGATGCTCGGCCTGGGCGTATACTTCTGGCCCCGGTTTCAGCTCGCGCGGGTGTGCTACTTCTACCGCGCGGGAAAATAGCCCTCCAAACGATCTCATGAAACGGCTGACGCTCCGATCGAACGTCAGCCGTTTTTTTGTCCTTCTCTACCTCTTGTTCAGCGCCGAGGCACGCTTGATCTTCAGCTCTTCCTCGAACTGCCGCTGCTTTTCAGCGTAGTCGCGCGCATCCTTAATCAGGCTGTTGTTGTACTGCAGCGCCTTGAACTGCTGCTCCTGATCCTGCCTGCGGCCATTTTCGATGGCCTCCCAGATGGCCTGCTCGCGCTGACCCGCAATCGAGGCACGCTGGTCGTCCAGGTCGCTGTAGAGCTGCCTGATCTGATCCTGCAGCGCGCTCTGGCGGCTGTTCATCTGACTCAGCAGATTCGCCTCGTCGGCGCGCTGGCGGTTGACGCTGCCGGCCAGCTGATCGGTCAGGTAGGTGCTGCGCCCCAGTCCGCGGGAAAGCGCCTGATTGGACAGGTATTCGCGCCCGCTGTGATACTGCTGGCTGAGGCTGGCGAGCTGCTGCTCGTACAGGGGCGTAAGCGCCGCGATCATCGCCTGGGTCGAGGCCGCCCTGGCATTCGCGCTCTTTTCGGCGGCGCGCAGCTTCTCGTCGTAGGTCGCGCCGTACAGCTTCTCGGCGTAGTCGGTCAGCTGCCGCTCGGTGCGCGGGGTGAATTCATACGCCTGCTGGGCCGGCAGCTGTTCTTCAGGCTCCTCCTCCTGCGTCCGGCCGTACACCAGGTCGTTGAACTCGTCCATGAGCAGGTTGTAGGCGCGCTCGGTCTTTTTGCCCCAGACGCCGTCCACCCGCAGGTTCGCGCCCAGTGAGTTGAGCTTCTGCTGATAGTCTCTGACCAGACTGCCCTTGAGTCCGTAATACTGACTTGCCATCGGATTTCCCTCCTAATCTATGTCATGGCGCGCCCGCTCAGGCGTCGTCCATCGTGATCTGCAGGCCGTCGCGCAGGTGAAAGCTCGACCCGGCCACGTTGCGCAGGGTCAGCCGGAAGCGCCTGCCGTGGCCCAGCAGCTTCACCCTCGCCGGCTTCTCCTGCGTCCCCAGCGCCAGCGAGTACACCTTTTTGTGCCGGTCGGTCTCGATCACCGCCTCCAGCGTGCCGCTGCCGATCAGATACAGGCTGTCCAGGTACTTCTCCACCGCCTGACTGCCCATGTCGGTCCAGGGCGTGCGCCAGTAGGCGGTGATCGCCGCGCCGTTGTAGCTCGCGCCCGCGTCGTACTGGTACACCGCGCCATCTCCGCCCGCGAACAGCAGCTTCTCGCCCAGCACCAGGAAGCTCTGCGCCGCAATGCCGCTGCGCTCCATCAGCCGCCCGCTGCCCAGGTCCATCTCCAGCACCGCGTTGTTGGCGGTCGCCCCGTCTACCGGCGCGGCCAGGTACAGCCGATTCTTCCACACCACTGCGCAGGCCTTATCCGCCGCCTGCCGGTTGATCCGGTTCAGAAAGCGCTTCGCGGGCTGCGAGGAAAGGGGCGTGGCGCTCACCCCGTTGTACCCGCACAGTCCCTCGCCCGACAGGTAATAGACCATATTGCCGCTGCTGACAATCGTGTCCCTGGCCAGCGGCCCGACCACGCCGTGTACCCTGACCACCTCGTAGTTGCCCGGATACGTGCCCACGATGCGGTAAATATCCCTCTCCTTGAACACCAGCACGTCGTCGAACAGGTTTTCAAGCGCCAGCACCCGCCCGCCGTTAAAGGTGGGCAGCTGAATCTCGCCGCCGCCCGACTCCGGGTTCTCCGTGTCGCCGCTCCAGTCGTCCGGAGAAAAGGCGCGGGAATAAAACACCGCGTCCGGATTGCCCGACACGCCCGAGCCCCAGATGCGCTCGTAATGCAGCGTGAGCAGGGACAGGCTTTCCGGCGAAGCGGTCAGCGCCGTCACCGCCGTGCCGTTGTACTCGCGCACGCGGCCGCTGCCGTCGGCGATCAGCAGCACGTCCGCGCCGTCGTGCTGGTAGTTGATCAGGCTCACTCTGCCGCTCGCCACGTCGCACACCCTGCTCCACGCCCCGTTCTTCCATTCGTACAGGCCGGTCGAGTTCGCCGCCAGCAGCCGCGTATCGTCCGCGCCCTCGATTCGGCGATAATAGGCCGCCAGCGTCTCGATCCCGCCGGTCAGCGCGGCCGTCGTGTAGGGCGCGTAGCCCGCCGCTACCTGCAGATCCTGCTCCTCCGCGTTCATGTTCACCGCGTCGGGCGTCGCCGAGGCGGGCAGCAGATGTTCGTCTACCTGCTGCTGAAGTCCCGCGAACCGCTCAATGGTATACCTCACGCCGCTCTTCCCTCCCTATCTGTATTTGTTGACGCGACGGCGCGGTCCCATGCGCTGCTCCTGCAGGCGCTGCGCCCTCTGCCGCTCGATCAGGAACCGCTGCCAGTAGAAGTCGGCGCGAAGCTGCTGCGTTCGACCGCCGCCGCTCAGAATGCGCCAGGTCGCGTAATCGGCCAGCGCCCCCTGCGCCCCGGAGGGCAGCGCGCACTCGCTCGTGTCCGCAAGCATCCCCTCAGGCTCCTTCAGCGCCAGCAGCTCGTAGCTTCCGTCCGGCAGGCCGCGCAGACAGCCGTTCTCTATCGCGTAACGGGTTTCCTCTCCGCCCGAGGCGTTCTTTACCCTCACCACGTCCAGCACGTCGCCGCCCAGACCGCCCGCCCCGTCCGTCACCGTGACCTGTACGCTCGCGCAGACTCCATACGGATACAGCATTCGCTGCCCCTCGTCCAGGTACTGGTTCACCACGCCGGACATCTCGCCCAGCGCGCTCTCCTGCTCGCCCGCCTGCGCAAGCGCTCTCGCGCGAATCTCCGCTCGCGTCATCGCCCTTCACCTCGCTCACAGCAGCTGCGCGTGCTCCAGAATCTCGGCCAGCGGCTCCGGAAGCTCCACCGGCTCCCCGCGGCGAATCAGGAACATGCGCCCGTTCAGGCCCACCTCCACCACGTCGTCGCCCGGCTCCGCGCTCCGGGGAATTGTCACCCTGCGCCTGTGACAGCCGGTCAGCGCGCCCGCCGTTCGCTCAAATTCCTGGTCGATCTGTCGTTCGCTCATCGCCTCGTGCGCGCCCGCCAGGTTCTGTGTCGTGGTCATGTTCGTCATAAGAATACCTCCTCGCTCTGTTCGCGGGAGGAGAACCGCCGTCCTCCTCCCGGTTGTTCACTGCTCTCGTCAGGCGCTCACGCCATGCTCGACGCGCACAATCCACGCGCCCTGCAGAATCTTGGCCGCAAAGCCGTTCACCTTCCAGCCGATCGTGCTGAGCTGATCCAGCGGGTCGGACGTGCCGGCGCTGCCGCAGTTCTTCACGATCGCGCGCACATTGCTCTTGTCCAGCTCGATTACGCCGTACGCGTCCTTGCCGAACACAATCGTCGAGGCGACGTCCACCTTGTCCGCGCCGGCCTGCTTAAACACATAGGCCTCGGGCGTCTCCACCACGATCACGCCGAACAGTCGACCGATTTCGCCGCTGAAGATCTGCTCGCTGTCCTGATACTTGCTCACGTCCTGCCACAGCGCGTCGCTCTGCAGGTCGTAAACCGTGTCCGGACTGACAATGGCCACATAATAGCCCTTGCCCGCACGCATGAACTGCGGCGCTTTGTTCTTCTTGAGCAGGCGCGCCGCCTTGCGCAGGTCGCTGCTGGTCAGCTTGTGCGCAGAAGTGATCTCCGCGCGAGAAGCTGCCGGCGTGCCCTCCTTGCTGGCATAGATCACGTTCGTGCCACTGTGCAGCGCGTCGCGGGTCAGCGTATCGATGGTCAGCGCGCCCTGGTCGGCCATCAGCTCCACCGAGTCGTTCACGACGGGATCCAGCGCCGTCATGTCCAGCAGGTCAGTCACCGTCACGTAGCCGCCATACTGGCTGATCGTGGCGCTTACCTGAGACATTGCAAGCGTCTGAGAATCAGGCGAAACGCCTTCCGTCAGGGCTGAGGTCGCCGCCGCAAAGGGCGTCCACTTGCGGAAGGCCACCGTCTTGCCGTTGTTCAACGGCAACGGACGCTTCTGTCCGTACTGGTAATGCACCAGCTTGGGCTTCATGTCCATCAGCATCTTGCGGTCATAGTAGGTCTGCATGGTGTTAGAAAGGCCAGCAGTCGTGGTCTTGTTCACTGCCATATTCGAATTCATCCTCCTTGTTATGTCGTGTTGAGTGTCTGTGGCTACCCGCCGCGCTCCGCGCGGCTCCCCGGAGGGGGAATTCCCCCTCCGGACCTCCCCCGCGGGGCAAAATCCGCATTTTTTAGCCGCAATGCGCATTTTGCCCCGGCCCGCTCGCTTCGCTCGCACCGCCCCGCCGGGGCGCTTCCGCCGCGCTCCGCGCGGCTCCCCGGAGGGGGATTCCCCCTCC
>CAKUFB010000194.1 GCA_934647145.1 uncultured Clostridia bacterium | reverse complement strand
GTGCGCATGCGGCCGGGCATGTATATCGGCTCGACGGGCCCGCGCGGCCTGCACCACCTGATCTGGGAGATTGTCGACAACGCCATCGACGAGGCGGCCAACGGCTACGCCACGGAGATTTCGGTGACGCTCCGGAAGGACGGCTCCTGCGAGGTGAGCGACAACGGGCGCGGCATACCGGTGGGCATTCACCCTCAGCTGGGCGTGTCGGCGGTGGAGGTCGTGTACACGCAGCTGCACGCGGGCGGCAAGTTCGACAACAAGAACTACGCCTATTCGGGCGGCCTGCACGGCGTGGGCGCGTCGGTGGTCAACGCGCTGAGCGAGTGGACGGTGGTGGACGTGTATCAGGACTACTGCCACTATCAGCAGCGCTTTGAGTCGGTGGAGGATCCCAAGACCGGCAAGATCATCTCCGGGCGGCCGGTGGCGCCGCTTGCCAAGCTGGGCAACACCCGCAGGCGCGGCACGAGCGTGCAGTTTAAGCCCGACCCGCGCGTGTTCGAGACGGTCGAGTTCAACGGCGACACGGTCAGGCGGCGGCTGCGCGAGCTGGCGTACCTGAACAAAGGCGTGAGGTTCATCTTCACCGACGAGCGCGTGAAGGAGCCTGAAAACCGGCGCGCGGAGTTTCACTATGAGGGAGGGCTTTCCGACTTTGTGACCTACCTCAACCAGGAAAAGAACCCGGTTTCAGAAATCATTTCGTTCGAGGGCGAGCGCGAGGGCGTGCGGCTGCGGGCGGCGATTCAGTACACCGACAGCTATAACGAGAACCTCTTCTCGTTCGTCAACAACATCCCCACCGCCGAGGGCGGCACGCACGAGACCGGCTTCAAGACCGCCGTGACCAGGGCGTTCAACGACTACGCCCGCCGCATCGGTCTGCTCAAGGAAAAGGACAACAACCTCTCCGGCGAGGACTTTCGCGAGGGCATGACCGCCGTAATCGCCGCCAACGTGCGCAATCCCCAGTTCGAGGGGCAGACCAAGGGGCGGCTGGGCAATACCGAGGTCAAGCCGATCGTGGAGAGCCTGTGCGTGGAGAAGCTGAGCCTGTACCTGGACGACCTCAAGCACCAGGACACCGCCCAGCGCATCGTGGAAAAGGCGGTGCAGGCGGCGCGCGTGCGCGAGGCGGCGAGGAAGGCGCGCGACGTGGCGCGGCAGAAAAACCAGCTGGAGACCGCGCCCCTGGTGGGCAAGCTGTCGGCCTGCATCGGGCGGGACGTCTCGATCAACGAGCTGTTCATCGTCGAGGGCGACTCGGCCGGCGGCAGCGCCAAGCAGGGGCGCGACCGGCGTTTCCAGGCCATCCTGCCCCTGCGCGGAAAGCCCCTGAACGCCGAGAAAAAGCGTCTCGACCAGGTGCTGGCCAACGAGGAATTCCGCTCGATCATCACGGCGCTGGGCACCGGTATCGGCGAGGACTTCGACATCAGGAGCCTGAAGTACAACCGCGTGATCATCCTCTCGGACGCCGACCAGGACGGCGCGCACATCCGCGCCATCCTGCTGACCTTCTTTTTCCGGTACATGCGCGAGCTGGTCACCGGCGGGCACGTCTACATCGGCCTGCCGCCCCTGTACAAGGCGGCCAAGGGCGAGAAGGCGTTCTACTGCTACGACGACAGGGAGCTCGCCGAGGCGATCAAAAAGCTGGGGCGCGGCTACACGCTGCAGCGCTACAAGGGCCTGGGCGAGATGAACCCGGAGCAGCTGTGGGCGACCACGATGGATCCCTCCTGCCGCAAGATGGTGCAGGTGACCATCGAGGACGCGGCCGAGGCCGAGCGCCGGGTGAGCGTGCTGATGGGCGACAAGGTGGAGCCGCGGCGCGAGTATATCTACGAATACGCAAACTTTAACCGGGAGGACAGCTTCGAGCAGTTCGACCGGAAGCAGAAGGAGGTGCAGGCCTGATGGCGGGCAGGAAAAAGTCCTCGCTGCCGATGCCGGAGTTTCACGAGGTCATCGTGCAGAAGTCGATGGAGCAGGTCATGCACGACTCCATCATCCCCTATTCCGAATTCATCATCATGGAGCGCGCCATACCGCGCGTGGAGGACGGCCTGAAGCCCGTGCAGCGGCGCGTGCTGTACACGATGCACGAGCTGGGCCTGACCCCGGACAAGCCGCACAGGAAGTGCGCCCGCATCGTCGGCGACTGCCTGGGCAAATACCACCCCCACGGCGACAGCTCGGTCTACGACGCGCTGGCCCGCATGGCGCAGCCCTTCTCGCTGCGCGGCCCGCTGGTGGACGGGCACGGCAACTTCGGCTCAATCGACGGGGACAGCCCGGCCGCCATGCGATACACCGAGGCGCGCATGACCCCGCTGGCCACGCAGATGCTGCGCGACATTGAGAAGGACACGGTGGGCTTTCACCTGAACTTCGACGACACCCAGAAGGAGCCCGACCTGCTCCCCAGCCGCTTCCCCAACCTGCTGGTCAACGGTGCCAGCGGCATCGCCATCGGCCTTGCCACCAACATCCCGCCGCACAACCTGCGCGAGGTCATCGCGGGCGCAATCGCCCAGATGGAGAACCCGGACGTCACGCTGGACGAGCTGATGAAGTACATCCCCGCGCCCGACTTCCCCACCGGCGGCATCCTGCTGTGCGACGAGGAGCTCAAAAACGCCTACGCGACCGGCCGGGGCAAGCTGCAGCTGCGCTCCCGCGTCACGATCGAGGAGGGCAGCGCCGGCCGCAAGCTGCTGGTCATTACCGAAATCCCCTACATGCTCTCCAAGAGCGCCATGCTGGAGAAGATTCTGAAGCTGAGCGAGGAAAAGAAGAACAGCGTGCTGTCGGGGATTTACGACATCCGCGACGAGTCCGACCGAACCGGCATGCGCGCGGTGATCGAGCTGAAGAAGGACTGCGACCCCGAAAAGGCGCTGGCCTACCTGTACAGGTATTCCGACCTGCAGGTCACCTTCGGCGTGAACCTGGTGGCCATCGCCGACGGCAAGCCCATGCAGCTGGGCCTGAAGCAGGCGCTCTCCTACTACATTCAGCACCAGAAGGAGGTCGTCACCCGGCGCACGCGGTACGACCTCAACCAGGCGAAGGCGCGCGCGCACATCCTGGAGGGCCTGATCGTCGCGGTGGACAACCTGGACGAGGTCATCCGCCTGATTCGCGCCAGCAAGAACCCCAAGGAGGCCAAGGCCGCCCTGATGCAGGCGTTCTCGCTGACCGACGTGCAGGCGCAGGCCATACTGGACATGCGGCTTCAGCGCCTGACCAACCTGGAGATCCTGACGCTGCGCAGAGAGTACGCCGAGGTGCTCCGGCTGATCGACCAGCTCACCGGCGTCCTCAGGAGCGAGAAGAAGCTGCTCGCCCTGATCAAAAAGGAGCTGCTCGAAATCAGCGAGCAGTTCGGCGACGACCGCCGCACCGAGCTGACGCGCGAAATGACCGTCGAAGCGCCGGTCGAGGAGGAAAAGCCGGTGGCCGACGAGGCGCTGATCGTGCTCACCCGCGGCGGCTTCCTCAAGCGCATGCCCCCCCGCGTCTATGAAAAGGGCGCGTCCGGCGCGGATCAGCCGGCCGACCCGCCCCTGCGCGTCATTCCCCAGGCGCAGACCGACTGGAAGCTGCTCTTCTTTACCGATCAGGGCAGCTGCTGTCAGGTAACGGCCTCCCAGGTGCCCGAGTGCCGGTACAGGGATCGCGGCCTGGCGCTGGCGGGCCTGCTGGCCGGCCTGGAAAAGGACGAGCGCGTGATCGAGATTCTGCCGCTCGCGCCGGGCGACTGGGCGGGCGAGCTGCTCTTCGCCACCGCGAAGGGACAGATCAAGAAGAGCGAGCTGGCCGAGTACAGCGTGCGCAAGCAGCGCTTTGCGGCCATCGGCCTGAAAAACGGGGACAGGCTGCTGAGCGTGACCCGGCTTTCGGGCGGCGAGTCGCTGCTGATGGTCACCAAGCTGGGCATGGCGATACACTTCAGTCTGCACGACGTCGCCTGCATCGGCCGCACCGCCGCCGGCGTGAAGGGCATGACCCTCGGCCCCGGCGACGAGGTGCTCCGCGCGCTGGTCGCGGGCTATGAGGGCGAGCTGCTGCTGCTCACCGACAAGGGCTACATGAAGCGCTGCCTGATGGTCGATTTCGAGGAGCAGGCGCGCGGCGGCAAGGGGCTCAAGTGCATTACCCTGCTCAAGACCGGCGTGAACGGCGAGTCTCTCGTCGCCTGCGAGCTGGTCAAGGAGCCCTTCCGCTTCACAGTCGTGCAGAAGAGCGGCCTGGCCACGCCCCTCGACACCGACTCGGTGCGCATCGAGATGCGCTCCGGCAAGGGAACCCCCTGCGTGCTCGCCACCCCCGCCGACCCGATCGTCGGGCTGGAGAGAAACGCCTGAGAGGCGGCCTTTCTGGGGGCCCCTCTCGGGCGCGGCCGGTGCGATCCTCGCGCGCAGACTTCGACGCCTGATTCATGCGCTCCGACAGCCTCTCTCGTTCGTTCTTCCCCATCCGCGCGCATATACTATGAATGCAGGCGGAAGGAGGCGGTTCGGAGATGAGAGGCATGGTTGCGGTATGCGCCGCGGAGGCGGAGGATTTCTACGGCTCGATTGCGGCGGGGCGGGAGCTGGCCGACCGGGCGAAGGTGCCGCTGGTGCTGCTGCTGACGCAGAGTCCCGGCGGCGCGAGGGCGCAGAGTCTGGAAAAGGCCATGGAGCTGGCCCGGCGGTACGACGCGGAGCTGCACGTCCGGTATACGGAGCACGCGGAAGAGACGGTGCGCGAGCTGGTGGACGAGTGGCGGCCGCTGCGCGTGCTGTGATCGAGCGGCAGACGGGAGGAAAACGCAATGGATACAAAGGAAAGAATACTGGTCAGCGCGTGCCTGCTGGGCGTGCCCTGCCGGTATGACGGAAAAAGCGTGCCCTGCGAGGGCGTGATTCGCCTGAAGGAACGCGCGCAGCTGGTGCCGGTCTGCCCGGAGCAGCTGGGCGGCCTGGCCACGCCCCGAACGCCCGCCGAGCGCAGGGGCGAATCGGTCGTGACGCGCGACGGGAAGGACGTGACGACTCAGTATCGCCGCGGGGCGCAGGAGGCGCTGCGCCTGGCCAGGCTCTTCGGCTGCGCAAAGGCCATTCTCAAGAGCAGGAGCCCGTCCTGCGGCTGCGGCCTGATCTACGACGGCAGCTTTTCAGGCAAACTGATCCCGGGCGAGGGTGTGACCGCACAGCTGCTGCGCGAAAACGGCGTCAAGGTGTGCGGGGAAATGGACGCGAGCCGCTGATACGGCTCGAGCGGGCGGGCAGACAAACTTCGGTGGGGGTCTGGGGGAGCGCAAAGCGAAGCGGAGCCTCCCCC
>CAKUFB010000193.1 GCA_934647145.1 uncultured Clostridia bacterium | reverse complement strand
TCTGGTTCCGCTATCTGGGCGACGACACGACCCGCCAGATGAGCATGATCAACAACGAAGCGGACATCCTCTGCGAAGTCACGCCTGAGATTCTCGAGGTCATGACCGCTGCGAACGACAAGATCGCCTGCTGGTACGACGATTTCCCCTACGCGACCAGCGACGACCCCTGCTCCAAGGGTCTGTCCTTTATGATGGCGAAGGCGCCGTACGACAACGTTGATTTCCGCTGGGGCATCACCCTCGCGATGAATTTCGACGAGATCTCCATGAACATCTTTGACGGCGTGGGCCGCGCGAGCTGCTTCCCGATCCTGACCGCCACCAGCGCGATGCAGGAGCTGTACTACAAGCCGCTGCTTCCCTGGCTTGAGAACGAATTCGTGCTCGACCTGGGCGACGGCACGACGGTGAAGCCCTTCGACTCCGGCTACGCGGCGCGCATGGCGGAGAAGCTGAACATCGAGGGTACCGAGGACGAGCTGATCGACATGTTCGGCGTCGGCTGCTGGAGGTATGATCCCGACGCGGCGGCCAAGCTGCTGACCAAGGCGGGCCTCGAGAAGAAGGACGACGGCTGGTACTTCAACGGCGAGCCCTTCGTGATCAACCTGACCTACCTGGCCGATACCGAGGCGCAGGCGGGCCGCGGCGTCATCGCGGCGTACGACCAGCTGACCAAGTTCGGCCTGAAGTGCAACCTGTCGAGCGAATCCTCCGCGACCTGGGACACCAACGCGGCGATCGGCAGCTACGACATCGCGGGCTACTGGCCGACCGGCGGCATCACCAGAGACCTGTACTCCCAGATCAACGGCTGGGACGCGGACCTGATCGTTCCGCTCGGCGAGCGCGGCTCCGGCCAGGGCTCCCGCTGGAACAACGCCGAGGCGACCGAAATCATCCACAAGCTGGCGAAGGTTTCCGCCACCAGCGACGAATCCTACGAGCTGGGCATGGAATTTGTGAAGGTTGCGATTAAGGATATGCCGTTCATCGGCTTCCATTCCGGCGTGAAGTTTGTGCCGACCAATTCCACCCACTGGACGAATTATCCCTCCGCGGAGAATCCGTACAACGGGCCCTGGTGGTGGTGGAGCTGCTTCAAGTACATTACGACCGAGATCTCCCCTGCGGCGTAATTGCTGAGAAGCGACCTAAACTGAGTTAGGTTGGGCGTGTGTCGCCGTGAAAAGCGGCACGCGCCCTTCATTTCCAGATTTACGCGCAAGCGCGCTCAAAATCTCCGCGCAAAAAGGAGTGGTGGCATTTGAAGTTCTGGAAGTACTTTGGGCTGCGTCTGCTGACCTGGGCGCTGACCATATTCATCGGTGTTACCTTTATTTTTTTCATTCCGAAAATGTTTCCGTCCGACCCGGTGGAAACCATGATCGGACAGATTCAGTCGCGCTCCGGCCAGATGGATCCTCAGCAAATGGAATCGCTCCGCCGTTCGCTGCGCGTTCAGTTTGGTCTGGAGGGCTCGCTCAGCGAGCAGTATCTCTCCTTCCTGTGGAAGGGGCTTCTCCACTTTGATTTCGGGCCGTCGCTGATGAGCTATCCCACCCCGGCGGGCGAAATCATCTCCACCTACCTGCCCTACACGCTGATGCTTTCGCTGTTTTCAACGATCCTGGCGTGGTGCGTGGGCAACTTCATCGGCCTTCTCGCGGGCTTCCGCAAGGACAAGCGCTCCTCCAAAATCATGGAGGGCATCGCCATCTGCATTTACCCGATTCCGTATTTCATCATCGCGCTGGTGCTGCAGATCGTGTTCGCGTTCCTGCTCGGGTGGTTCCCGCTGCAGACCACGATCTCGACCATGGGCACGAGGGGCGCTTATATCGCGTCGCTGCTGAAGGCGAGCGTGCTGCCGGCGGTTTCACTTCTGCTGGTGGGCACCGGATGGTGGATCATCTCGATGAAATCCATGTCCAGCACCACCGCGGCGGAGGATTTCGTGCTCTACGCGCGCTATCGCGGCCTGTCCGAGGGCAAGATCGGCAGGAGCTATGTGTTCAGGAACTCCATCCTCACGCAGGTTACGGCGCTGGCCATGAGCCTGGGCGGCGTGTTCAACGGCTCGATCATGACGGAGATCATCTTCAGCTATCCCGGCGTGGGCACGCTGATTCAGAAGGCGATTCTGCAATCGGACTACAATATGATTCTCGGCTGCATCACGATTTCGATCGTGGCAATCTCCACCGCGACGCTGATCGCCGATCTGATCTATCCGCTGATCGATCCGCGCATCCGCTACAGCTAAGGGGGGACGCATATGAGAAAATTCTGGAGGAACACCAACGCCCGCTTCAAGATCGGGCTGATCATTACGCTGATCTTCCTGGTGATTGGCTTTGTGGTCTATTATTTCCCGCACGTCAATCCCTTTACCTTTAATACGTACCCGAAAAAGCTCCAGCCGTCGTGGGAGCACTGGCTCGGCACCACCAGCCGCGGTCAGGACGTCACGTGGCTGCTGGTGGAGGCGATTCACAATTCGCTGTCGATCGGCCTGATCGTCGCCACGATCGGCACGGTCGTCGGCGTGCTCGTGGGTCTGATCGCCGGCTTCTCCGGAGGCGTTGTCGACCGCGTGCTGACCGTGATCACCGATACCTTCGTGGTCATCCCGTCGCTGCCCATACTGGTTCTGATGACCGCGCTGATGAAGGGCTCCTCGACGGTCATGCTGATGGCGCTGGTGCTGGCCATGTTTGCCTGGGCCTGGCCCAGCCGCCAGATCCGCTCGATGGCGCTCTCGATGAAGGAGCGCGAGTTCATACAGACCGCCTGGTTCTCCGGCGAGGGCACGCTGCAGGTGGTCGTGACCGAAATTCTGCCCTACGCGCTGACCTGGTCGCTTTCCAACTTCATGAACGCGACGCTCGCGGCCATCGCGTCCGAGTCCAGCCTGGCGGTGCTCGGCCTTTCCCCCGCCAACCTGATTTCGCTGGGCAACATGATCCAGTGGGCGCGCGACTACAACGCGATCTTCGCCCGCCAGTGGTTCTGGATCGGCTCGCCGATCGTCGCCACGGTGATACTGTTCATCGGCCTGTTCATGCTGATCACCGGATACAACGACTATCTTTCGATGAAGAGGGGGCGGTAAGAGTGCTGAAAATCGACCATCTCTCGACCTCCTATAAGACCATAAACGGGGACGTCCGCGTGGTCAACAACCTCGATTTCACGATCAACGACAACGAGATTTTCGGCATCGCCGGCGAATCCGGCTGCGGTAAATCCACGCTGCTGAAGGCGCTGTACGACATCATCGATTTCCCGCTGCAGGTCGATTCCGGCCGCGTGATTCTGAGCGGCGAAAAGAACGGCAAGCCCTTCCGCTACGAAACCGGCGAGATCCGCAAGACCTGGTGGAACAACATTTCGTATGTTCCGCAGGCGGCGCAGAGCGTGCTCAACCCGATCACACACCTGCGCAATCAGTTCCTGGACTCCATCCCGGAATCGCAGAAAAAGAACGAGACGAAGCAGCAGACGCTCGAACGCTGCGCGGCCTACCTCAAGGAACTGGATCTCTCGCCCGACCTGCTGGGCGCGTACCCGTTCCAGCTGTCCGGCGGCATGCGGCAGCGCGTGATCATCGCGCTGGCGACCTTTATGTCGCCAAACGTCGTGCTGGCGGACGAGCCGACGACCGCCCTGGACGTGGTCGTGCAGCGCGGCATACTGATGATGCTGATGCGGCTTCAGCGCCAGCTCAAAAACACCCTGGTGCTGGTCAGCCACGACATGGGCGTTCACTACCAGATCACGAAGCGGATGGGCATCATGTATTCGGGCAGCTTTGTCGAGCTGGGCAATACCGAGGACATTTTCAACGATCCGATTCATCCGTACACGACGATGCTGATCGGCGCGCTGCCGCGCGTGGGCGACAAGAGCCAGAAGGCGGGCATTCCGGGCCGTCCGCCGGCGCTGACCAATCCGCCGCCGGGATGCCGGTTTGCGCCGCGCTGTCCCCTGGCGAAGGATATTTGCCGCAGGGAATGCCCGGCGTTCACAGAGGTGCGCCCGGGACGCTTTGCGGCCTGCCATATGCTGGGCAAGGAGGTGACCTGAATGGCGAACAACCTGCTTGAGGTGCGCGGCGTGAGCAAGATCTTCCGCATCGGCGGAATGCTGTCGCGCAAGAGGCTGACCGCGATCGACCAGGTTTCGCTCACGATCACGAACGAGCGCCCGGTCATCCTGTCGATCGTCGGCGAGTCCGGCTGCGGCAAGTCCACCCTGTGCAAGATGATCCTTCGAATGCACAGGCCGGAAATGGGCGACATCGCGCTGAACGGAAAGCTCTATTCGGACAGGCGCGCGTATGACCCGCTGCAGTTCCGCCTGGACGTTCAGCCGATCTTTCAGAACCCCTATGAGTCCTTCTCCGCGCGCAAGACGGTAGACACGTACCTGTTCAACACGGCGCTGCGCCTGGGCATCTGCAAGACGCGCAGGGAGGCCGAGGCGCGCATCGACGAGGTGCTCAAGAGCGTCGGGCTTTCGCTTGCGGTGGTGAAGGGCAAGTATCCGACGCAGTTCTCCGGCGGCGAGCTGCAGCGCGTGTCGATTGCGCGCGCCCTGATCACGCGCCCGAAGCTGATCGTGGCGGACGAGCCGGTGGCGGCGATCGACGCGTCGATGAAGATGAACATCGTCAACCTTTTCAAGGAGCTCAAGGACAAGTACAACGTGTCGTTCATCTACATCACCCACGACCTGTCCACCGCCTATTACGTTTCCGACTACATCGCGACGCTGTACCGCGGCTGCCTGATCGAATACGGCCCGGCGAAGGAGATCATGGATCACCCCGCGCACCCGTATACCGAGCTGCTGATGAACGCGATCCCGCGCGTGGGCGACAAGTGGGACGAGAGCATGGTCATGCCCGACCTGGAGGAAAAGGAATACTCCATGACCTGCTGCAAGTTCGCCGCGCGCTGTCCGTATGTCACGGACCGCTGTCGCCAGTCCCGCCCCCCCGAGACAACGCTTCCCAACGGCCGCAAGGTGCTCTGCTTCCGGGCGGAGTCCGGCGACTGAAGCTCCTGAATTCCCTGAGCCGCCCCCTGAAAAGGGGCGGCTCTCAGCTTGTCAAAAAAGGTTTTGACAAGCTGGTGGACGGGGAAGCACGCTCCCCGGCCAGGTGCCGCGCCTCAAATCTTCGATTTGAGCCGTCGGCAGTTTCGCCAAAGGCGAAACCTGAAAACCCAAAGGGTTTTCAGCCTCCCTGCCACCCTCACCAGTTTTTGCTGAAATCTAAGAGATTTCCGGGCGCAAAAACTGCAAGGAAACGATTTTTGCTCTGGAAAATGGGATTTTCCGGCGCAAAAATCGTCCCGTGCCCACCGTACACGCCGCTGGGC
>CAKUFB010000192.1 GCA_934647145.1 uncultured Clostridia bacterium | reverse complement strand
GAATATCGTACATCCTGACAATAGGAGAGGCGGCAGCAAGTGGGTGCAGGCTCAGCCTGCCGCTCCCCCGGAGCCCCCACCGAAGTTAGCTTGCTCACCCCGCACGGGGGATTAAGGGTATCCCAAGTGGGCGTTGCCGACTCGCGCCCGCCGGGGGAGGCTCCGCTGCCGCTTCGCGCTCCCCCGGAGCCCCCACCGAAGTTTGTGCGCTTACCCCGCATGAAGGAATGGGGGGAAAACCGAGTGTTTCATCCCCGCCCCGCCGGGGGAGGCTCCCTGAATATCGTACATCCTGACAATAGGAGAGGCGGCAGCAAGTGGGTGCAGGCTCAGCCTGCCGCTCCCCCGGAGCCCCACCGAAGTTTGTGCGCTTACCCCGCACGGGGGATTAAAGGTATCCCAATGGGCGTTGCCGACTCGCGCCTGCCGGGGGAGGCTCCGCTTCGCTTCGCGCTCCCCCGGAGCCCCACCGAAGTTAGCTTGCTCACCCCGCGCGCTGCGTCTATCCTCCAGCACAGGCCGGGATGACAGTAAATACCGCCGCGGTGCGCGTTCCTGGGGGCGACTTATGTGTTCAGTCCGGCACGAGCGAGTGGGTTTCAGACAATGTGAGGGAGGGGTCGTCGCCCGCCTCGAGCAGGTCGAGGTAGGCCTCGAAGGACAGGCCGCTGTCCATGATTTCCTGCGCGCGGCTGCCGACATAGCGCACGTGCCAGGGCTCGTAGGCGTAGCCGGTTTCCTCCTCCAGCCCCTTGGGGTAGCGGATGATGAAGCCGTACTCGGCGCAGTGCTCGCTGAGCCACTTGAACGCGTCGGTGGTGTCAAACCAGGTATTGAGCACCATGCAGTCGGGACTGCTCAGATCCATGGCCAGGCCGGTCTGATGCTCGGACTGACCGGGCTTGGCGTTGTACTTGGAGACGTGCTCCAGGCCATGCTCCTTGAGCCGCGTTTCGTAGATGTAGGCCTGCATGCCGTAGGAGCGGTAGCCCGACATGCCCACCAGCGTAATCCCGTCCGCAAGTGCCGCGTCGAACATGGCCTCCAGCGCGCGGGCGGCCGGCTCGCTCATCTGATTGGAGACGTCGCCGATGCCGTCCTTGAAGCGCACGTCGGGCACGACCAGGTCGTCCGGCTCGTAATCCTTGGGCAGATCGTGGGTCTTGTTGACCAGAATCAGCCGGTCGACCAGTACGAGCGGCTCGTCGGACGGCGTTCGGGTCGGCCGGACGGTCGGTACGGCGGTCGGGGCTTTCGTCGGCGCCCTGGTCGGTTTTTTTGTTGGAGCCTCGGTAGGCGCTTCTGTCGGCGCATCGGTGGGCACCTGAGTGGGCGCTTCGGTCGGCGCTTCAGTGGGTGCCTCCGTCGGGGTATTCGTCGGGGTCTCGGTGGGCGTGACCACCGGCGTGACCACCGGCGCGTCGGTCGCCGCGGGGGATTCCTCGGCCAGCCCCGCTCCGGTCAGCAGCGCCAGACTCAGCGCCAGTGCGCACAGCAGCTTGTTTTTCATCATATCAACTCCATTTGTCCCTCGGGCAGGCGCTTTGCCACCTGTTGATAGAGCGCGCCGTCCAGCAGGCAGGTCACGCGCGTCCCCTCGGCCTCGTATTCCTCGGACAGCACCTGCCCGCGCGAATGAATGAGCGAGATCACCGCGCCGTCGGTGTAGGGCACGAGAATTCGCGCCTTGTGCCGCATTTTGGCGATGCGTTTTCCGATCGCCGCGCGCAGCTCGTCCAGTCCCTCGCCGCCGGAGGCTGAAATGCAGATCGCCTCGCTTCCGGCCAGCAGAGGCTCCGCCAGCCTGTCGCACTTGTTGTAGACCTCCAGCATGGGCTTTCCGGCGCAGCCCAGCTCGGAGAGCACCTGCATGACCACCTCGCGCTGGGCGCGCCACTGCTCGTCGGACACGTCCTGCACCACCAGCAGCAGGTCTGCGTACATCGTTTCCTCCAGCGTGGACTTGAACGCCTCGATCAGCTGGTGGGGGAGCTTGCGGATGAAGCCGACCGTGTCGACCATCACGCACTCCCGGTTTTCAGGCAGCTCCACCCGGCGCATCGTGGGGTCGAGCGTGGCGAACAGCTTGTCCTCGACCAGCACGTCCGAGCCGGACAAAGCGTTGAGCAAGGTGGACTTGCCCGCGTTCGTGTAGCCCACCAGCGCCACCACCGTCTGCCCGGTCTTGCCGCGCCGGTCGCGCCGCAGCGCCCGCTGGCGGCTCAGCTCCTTGAGCTGCCCCTCCAGGTCGGCAATGCGCCGCTTGATGTGCCGCCGGTCGGTCTCCAGCTTGCTCTCGCCGGGGCCGCGCGTGCCGATGCCGCCGCCCAGCCGGGACAGATCCACGCCCAGGCCGATCAGCCGGGGCAGGCTGTACTTCATCTGCGCCAGCTCGACCTGCAGCTTGCCCTCGTGGGACTGCGCCCGCTGCGCGAAGATGTCCAGGATCAGCGCCGCCCGGTCGATCACCCGCACGTGACCCATCGCGTCCTCCAGGTTGCGGGTCTGCGCGCCGGTCAGCTCCTCGTCGAAAATCACCAGGTCGATCTCCATCGCCTGGCACCTCAGGCCCAGCTCGGCCGCCTTGCCCGAGCCGATATAGGTCGCCGGGTCGGGTTTCTGCCGCTTCTGCAGCACCCGCGCCACCACCACGCCGCCCGCCGTGTGCGCCAGGCTCTGCAGCTCGTCCAGCGACTGCTCGCTGTCGGTCGATACCAGCATGACCCGCTCGGCCGTCTTTTCGAAGCTGCACTCGCGAATGGCGCGCAGCACCCGTTCGTCCGCCGCGTCGATTTCGCGCAGCCACTTCTCCTGTGGGATGCGGCCGGGCTTCACCGGGCCGTGGGTCACGATGGTCAGCTGGTCGTACTCCATCTCGCCCAGGAACGCCGCCGTGATGCCGGTCGCCGCGCCGTCCTTCACGCCGATGGCGCACATCGCGTCGAAGCGCATCAGCCGCAGCGCCTGCTCGTCCACGTCGGACAGCCGCGCGTCTCCGCCCGGATGCGTATGGATACAGCGGATGCCCGACAGGCGCTCCACGTTCCTTCGCAGCGTCCGCTCGGGCAGCGACACGTTGCTCGCCGAGCCGACCGAAATCTCCAGCACCTCGCCGCCGCGGCTCAGGTACACCATCAGCTCCCGATTCAGCTGGTCAGTAAACCGTACCAGCGTTGCCATCAGCCGGTCGGGCAGAAATTTGTCGCGCTCCAGCTCTACGTCAAACAGCCTTTCCAGCTCGTCGAGCGCCGACTGCCGGATGCCTTCAATATTTCCTCGAATCATTTCCTCTCAATACCTCTCGTGCAGCCGGGCAGTGCCCGGTTCCACCTGCTGTCGGTCGGCAGTGCCGACGGCCACCTGCTGCCGCCGATTCTTTCGACGAATTCGGGAACCATAGGTTCAAGTTCCCGAATTCTGCGTGATACCATATTGCAGGCTCTCTCGCCGGGGGAGGCTCCGCTTCGCTTCGCGCTCCCCCGGAGCCCCCACCGAAGTTTGCATTCTCACCCCGCACGGGGGATTAAAGGTATCCCCAGTGGGCGCTGCCTGCCCCGCTCTCCGGGGGAGGCTCCGCTCCGCTTCGCGCTCCCCCGGAGCCCCCACCGAAGTTAGCGCGCTCACCCCGCACAGGGGAAAGCATTCATACAGGCGTTTTTCGCCACGCGCCCGTTCTCCGGGGGAGGCTCCCTGAATATCGTACAGCCTGACGACAGGAGAGGCGGCAGCAAGTGGGTGCAGGCTCAGCCTGCCGCTCCTCCGGAGCCCCCACCGAAGCTTGCCTGGCCAGCAGTGCCGGCTTCCACCTGCTGCCGCGTATCCTATCGACGACCCTTGGCCGCCATAAATTGAAGCGGCCAAGGTCTGCGCCTGTACCCCACCGCCCGCGCTTCGGCGGGCACCTCCCCTTTCAGGGGAGGCACGGCGGCGTATCCGTACAGGCTCTCCTGAAAGGGGAGCTGTCGCCGTAAGGCGACTGAGGGGTCGTCCCTGCTCACCCCGCGCCGCATTCGGGGAATCGCATGACTTTCTCCGGTTCATTCCGCGGATCAAAGTGCTTTTCGGGAAAGCTCGAGAGGGGCAAAAACCTCTGTGGCCTGACTGTTTTTGAAAATGAATTACATTTCTCTTCGTTTCGCGGCGGCTAATGGGCCCGGGCTCTGCCCGGTCAGAAAGGCCGCCTCTCGAACGTATCCTCTCCTCACCCCAGCAGCAGGCGGAGCGCCTCGTTGAGGGTGTTCACCGGGTGCAGGGTGAGCCCGTCGGGGGCGGTCAGGCCGCGCAGGTTGCCGTGGGGGAGTATGAGGTCGGTAAAGCCCATGCGGGCGCACTCGGCGACGCGGCGGTCGGCCTGACCCACGGGGCGCACCTCGCCCGCCAGACCCACCTCGCCCATGACGGCCCAGCTGCCGCCCAGCACGCGGTTTTTGTGGGAGGAGGCGATGGCGGCGCACAGCGCGAGATCCGCGCCCGGCTCGTCCAGCGTCATGCCGCCCGCGATGTTGATGTACACGTCCTGGTTGTACAGCGGCAGTCCGCTGCGCTTTTCCAGCACGGCCAGCAGCAGCGCCAGCCGCCCCTGATCTACGCCGCTGGCCATGCGCCGCGGGTTGCCGAACACGGTGGTGGCCACCAGCGCCTGCACGTCCACCAGCAGCGGCCTCGAGCCCTCCATAGCGCACATGACGACCGAGCCGCTCTGATTGTGCGCGCGGCTGGACAAGAGCACCTCGGAGGCGTTTTCCACCTCGCGCATGCCCTGCGAGGTCATCTCGAACATGCCCAGCTCGTTGACCGAACCGAAGCGGTTCTTGACCGCGCGCAGCAGGCGATACTGGTGCTGCCGGTCGCCTTCGAAGTAGAGCACCGCGTCCACCATGTGCTCAAGCACCCTCGGCCCGGCCAGCGAGCCCTCCTTGGTCACGTGGCCGACCAGTATGATCGCGCAGCCGGTGGTCTTGGCCGCGCGCATCAGCACCGACGCGGATTCGCGCACCTGCGACACCGAGCCGGGCGCGGCGGCCATGTCCGGGCGGTACATGGTCTGTATCGAGTCCACGATCATCAGGTCGGGCCCGATCTTCTCCATCTGCTTTTCCACGGCGGACATGTCGTTTTCGGAGAGTATGTACAGACTGCTGCCCGAGGCGCCCAGGCGCTGGGCGCGCATCTTGATCTGCCGCGCCGACTCCTCGCCGGAGACGTAGAGCACCCGATGGCCGTCCTGCGCGTAGTGCGCCGACACCTGGGTGAGCAGGGTGGACTTGCCGATGCCCGGATCGCCGCCCACCAGCAGCAGCGACCCCTCCACGATGCCCCCGCCCAGCACCCGGTCCAGCTCGCCGATGCCGGTCGAGTGGCGCAGCATGCTGTCCAGCGGGATGTCGTCGAT
>CAKUFB010000191.1 GCA_934647145.1 uncultured Clostridia bacterium | reverse complement strand
TAGCAGATCTTCAGCAGCATCGTGTGCTGCTCGTCCATCTCCACGACCAGCAGGCCTTCCTTTTCAAGCCGCTTCATGATGTCCGAGAAGCGCTTGAAGCCGATCTGGCGCTCGTCGAAATCGGGATACTCGGCCTGTATGGAGGACTTGAGGATGGAGGGGTTGATGCGCTCGAAGCCGTCGTCCTTGAACTGAGCCAGGCAGTCGCGGAAGGCGGGCAGCCAGTTGTCCTTGTTCAGCTGCGGGGCGGGAGACGCGTCGTCGCCGGCGTTCAGGCCGACCATGAGCGCGGAGTTTTCCGTCCAGGACTTGATCAGCGGGCTCTTGGCGGTCACCATGGAGATGAACTTGCCAAAGGTGGAGCAGCCGTAGTTGCGCTCGTCGAAGTCAGGGCGCAGGCGCACCAGCGTGTCCTTGAGCTCGCTGGCGTAGAGCGAGTCCTCGTCGTGCAGGATGTTCTCCACCTGCTTGACGATCTCGTCCACCGCGACCGGGTCGCCGGACGCGTCGCCGCTCTTGTTCTTTTTGCGGGCGGGCTGCTTGACGGCCGCGACCGACTCCAGGAAGATGAACTCGTTGCAGGCCTTGATGAAGATGCCGCTGGCCACCTCCGAGCGGGAAATGCCCAGCACGTACTTGCCCATGCTCTTGAGCCGCCCGACCAGGGGCATGTAGTCGCTGTCGCCCGAGACGATGCAGAAGCTGTCGATGAGCGGGTTGGTGTAGGCCACCTCCATCGCGTCGATCACCAGCTGAATGTCCAGGTTGTTTTTCTGATTCTTGCCATATCGCAGGGAGGGCACGACCGAGAACGTGTTGCTCAGCAGGCACTCCTTGAGGTAACTGTAGCGGTCGGTGTAGCCGTACACCTTGCCCAGCAGGATGTCGCCGCGGATCTTCACCTTTTCGATGATGTTGGTCAGCATGGACTCCTTGCCGCCGGCGTTTTCCAGGTCAACAAAGACCGCGAAATTCGATTTTGCCACAGGTTATTTACTCCTTTTCTGCCAGGCAGGCCACCCCGCCCCGGGGGAATAGCTCGCAACGCCGTCGGGCGTCTCGAAGCGGCCGGTCTGAAGCAATCCGGAAAGCATGTCCGGAGAAATCTCCGGGCCGCCCGCGCGCACCAGCGCGTCCTTCCAGATGGTAAACCGGCATCCCTCTTTCCAGCGGGAACAGCCGTAGGCCTTGTCGTTCATGGTGAGCATGCCTTGCTTGCAGAGCGGGCATGCCAGATTGAGCTGCCTGGTTCTGTGAACCGGCTTTTTGCCCTTGCCGCGCCGTTCCTCCGGGTCGAACTTCACCTGATCGGTTGCGCTCCTGGCCGACTGAACCAGGAAGTCCGCGTACCTGCGGATGCCGGACATAAACCGGTCGGACAGGCGGCTGCGCTCGGCCTCGTCCTCGCAGCGGGCGAGCGTCGTGAGCGCCTTTTCCCACTTGCCGGTGGTCTGCGCCGAGGCGATCTGCTCGGGCACCACGGCGATGAGCCGCTGTCCCTTGGGGGTGGACAGCAGCGTCTTGCCCTTGCGCACGACGTAGCCCACCTCGATGAGCCGCTCGATGGTGGCGGCGCGGGTGGCGGGCGTGCCCAGGCCGCTGTCCTTCATGCTCTCGCGCAGGGACTCGTCGGTCAGCGTGCGGCCGGCGTTCTCCATCGCGGAGAGCAGCGTCGCGTCGGTCAGGCGCTCGGGCGGCTTGGTGGCGCTCTTGACCGCCTTGGCCGAATGGACGGTGCGCGTGTCGCCCTCGTTTAAGGCGGGCAGCAGCACGTCCTTGCTCTTCTTACGCGGGGAAATGTCCTTGTAGACCGCCTTCCAGCCCTCTTGAAGCGGCGTGGAGCCGGTGGACAGGAAGGTATCCTCGCCCACGCGCGTCTCGATCCGGGCCGACTCGTACTCGTAGTCCGGGTAGTGCATCGAGAGCAGCCGCCTGGCCACCAGGTCGAACAGCCTGCGCTCGCGGTCGTTCAGCCGGGAGAGCGCGGCGTAGTTGCCGGTGGGGATGATGGCGTGGTGGTCGGTCACCTTCGCGTCGTTGTACATGCGGGAGGAATAGGGCAGCTTCTCGAGCGCGTTTAAGGGCTGGGCGAGCTGCGCGTACTCGCCGGGCAGCGTGGAAATGACCTTGCGCACCTTGCCCGCCATGTCGTGGGACAGGTAGCGGCTGTCGGTGCGCGGGTAGGTGAGCAGCTTGTGCTCCTCGTAGAGCGCCTGCGCCAGCTTGAGCGTCTGCGCGGCGGACAGGCCCATGATGCGGTTCGCGTCCCGCTGCAGCTCGGTCAGGTCGTACAGCTGCGGCGAGGGCATGCGCTTCTTCTCGCGCTTCGAGAGCGTCACCGTGCCGGTCTGCCCCTTGACCCGCTCGCAGATCGCCTGCGCCAGCCGCTCGTCGAAGCATTTGGTTTCCTTGCTCTGCGGGTCGATCCAGGAGCCGGTGTAGTCGCCGAAGCTCGCCTGGATTTCCCAGTAGTCGCGCGGCACAAAGTCCTCGATCTCCCGGTCGCGCCGCACGATCAGGCACAAGGTCGGGGTCTGCACGCGGCCGACCGACAAAAGCGCGTCGTACCTCAGCGTATAGGCGCGCGAGGCGTTCATGCCCACCAGCCAGTCGGCCTCGCTGCGGCAGCGGGCGCTCTCGTACAGCCCGTCGTAGCAGGCGTCCGGCTTGATCGCGGCGAAGCCCTCGCGGATGGCTGCGTCGGTCATCGAGGAAATCCACAGCCGGTCGACCGGCTTTTTGCAGCCCGCCTGATGATAGATGTAGCGGAAGATCAGCTCGCCCTCCCGGCCGGAGTCGGTCGCGCACACGATCCTCTCCACGTCCTTGTCGTTCATCAGCTTCTTGAGCAGGTCGTACTGCGCGCGCGTCTTGCCGGGAATGACCTTGGTCTTGAGCTGCTCGGGCAGCATGGGCAGCTGCTCCATCGACCACCTTTTCCAGGCCGGGTTCAGCTCCTCCGGGTCGCACAGCGTCACCAGGTGCCCCACCGCCCAGGAGACGATCCAGTCGCCCCCGCTCAGCGTGCCCTCGCCCCTCGCGTTCGCGCCCAGCACCCGCGCGATGTCCCTGCCGACCGACGGCTTTTCCGCAATGACCAGCGTCTTACCCATGTGCTACCTCGTTGTGTGTTTTTGCGCGAAGGCATGCCGCAGCACCCGACGAACGTCCTCGTGCGGAACCAGCGCCAGCGCCTCGTCCAGGGTGAACGCGCCCGATTGCGTCACGTCGGCCTCGCGGGGCGCAAAGACCTCTTCTTCACACGCCGCCGCGAAAAAGGTCACGACCTTCTGCTCGCCGTCCGGCAGGCAATAGGCAATTTCCTCGCGAAAGCCGGGCAGCAGCCGGGCGCGCGCGCCGGTTTCCTCCCGTACCTCGCGCACAGCTGCCTGTTCCTCCGTCTCGCCCGCCTCCAGATGCCCCTTGGGCAGGCCCCATTCGCCTGCGCGCGACCGCACCAGCACGCACTCGTTCCCGCGCCGCGTGAACAGCACCGCCCCGGCAGATCGCTGAGGCGGTCTGGAGAAGGAAGGGGGATTCGACCGTCCAGGCTCGTGTTTGCCCGGCAAACGCCTGCTGTCTGGCATACTGAAAACCTCCGGTGGGGCGTCGGCCGCGAATGCGTGCGGTGGAGCACCGGCAGACAAACTTCGGTGGGGGTCTGGGGGAGCGCGAAGCGCAGCGGAGCCTCCCCCAGCGGGATGCGAGTCGGCAATGCCGACCCGTGATTTCCAGAAGGCTTCTGGAAATCCGCAGAATTCGGGAACTCCAATCTATGGTTCCCGAATTCGTCGCTCAATCCGGCGGCAGCAGGTGGCAGTCGGCCCTGCCGACCGGCAGCAGGAGGCAGTCGGCCCTGCCGACTTCGGTGGGGGTCTGGGGGAGCGCGAAGCGCAGCGGAGTCTCCCCCAGCGGGGCGCGAGTCGGCAATGCCGACCCGTGATTTCCAGAAAACTTCTGGAAATCCGGAGAATTCGGGAACTTCAATCTATGGTTCCCGAATTCGTCGCCCGCCCCGGCGGCAGCAGGTGGAACCGGGCACTGCCCGGCTAGTCCGGCCAGTCGCGTTCAATGCGCTTGACGCGCGCGCCCAGGGAGCGCAGCTTTTCCTCGAGATTCTCATAGCCGCGGCGGATGTACTTCACGCCGGAGATTTCGGTCGTGCCCTCGGCGATCAGGCCTGCGATAACCAGCGCAGCGCCCGCGCGCAGGTCGCTTGCGGTGACGGGAATGCCGGTCAGGGTGGACACGCCGTCCACCACCGCGACGCGGTTGTAGACCTTAATCCGCGCGCCCATGCGGTTGAGCTCGTCGACGTACTTGAAGCGGGACTCGTAGATGTTCTCGGTGACGTTGCTGCGCCCGCCCGCGATGGCGAGCATGGCGGTCAGCGGCTGCTGCAGGTCGGTCGGGAAGCCCGGATAGACCTGGGTCTTCACGTCGATCGGGCGCAGGGGGCCGTTCGTGCCGCGCACGTGGATGCGGTCGTCCTCTTCCTCGACAAACACGCCCATCTCGAGCAGCTTGGCGGAAAGCGACTCCATGTGGTAGGGAATCGCGTCGGTAATGACCACGTCGCCGCCCGTGGCGGCCGCGGCGATCATCAGCGTACCGGTCTCGATCTGGTCGGGAATGATGGCGTATTCGGAGCCGTGCAGCGGCCTGCCGCCCCGGATGCGGATGGTGTCCGTGCCCGCGCCCTTGACCCACGCGCCCATGCTGCCCAGGAAGTTGGCCAGATCGACGATGTGAGGCTCGCGCGCGGCGTTGTGGATGATCGTCATGCCCTCGGCGGCCACGGCCAGCAGCATGGTGTTGATGGTCGCGCCCACGCTGGGCATGTCCAGGTGTACGTCCACGCCCCGCAGCTGCGAGGCCTCCACGACGAACGCGCCGTGCTCGATGTCCACCTTCGCGCCCAGCGCGCTCCAGCCCTTGACGGTCTGGTCGAACGGCCTCGCGCCGATGTCACAGCCGCCGGGGAAGGGGACTTCCGCCCGGCCGAACAGACTGACCAGCACCGGCACCAGGTAATAGCTGGCGCGCATCAGGCGGGTCAGCTCATAGGGCGGGTTGTACTTGTCCACCCCGCTGGGGTCGATGCGCATCACGCCGTCTGCAAAATCCACCTTTGCGCCCAGCCAGCGCAGCAGCTTGACGAGTACCTTGACGTCGTCCACGTCGGGCATGTGCTCGATGGTGCAGGGCGAGGACGCCATCAGCGCGGCCGGAATAATGGCCACCGCCGCGTTCTTGCCGCCGCTGGCCGCCACGGTGCCGCGCAGTGGGACGCCGCCCTGGATGGAAAGCGCTTCAACTATTGCCATATCTTCACTCGCCGGATGACCGGCTCTCCCGATTCATTCTATTGATGGTGGGGACACGAGCGGCAGCAGCCGTCGCAGGCGGG
>CAKUFB010000190.1 GCA_934647145.1 uncultured Clostridia bacterium | reverse complement strand
ACAGCACACGAAATCAGCCGCCATAGATTGAAGCGGCTGATTTCTTCGAATCTGCGGACTTCTCCGCAGATTGATGGCCGGCGCTGCCGACTCGATCTGGCTGGGGGAGGCTCCGCTGTCGCTTCGCGCTCCCCCAGACCCCCACCGAAGTTTGCGCGCTTGCTGCCGGTTGGCAGTGCCGACTGCCACCTGCCGCCGGTCGGCAGAGCCGACAGCCACTTGCTACCGCCGGACAGCACACGAAATCAGCCGCCATAGATTGAAGCGGCTGATTTCTTCGAATCTGCGGACTTCTCCGCAGATTGATGGTTGGCGCTGCCGACTCGATCTGGCTGGGGGAGGCTCCGCTATCGCTTCGCGCTCCCCCAGACCCCCACCGAAGTTTGCGCGCTTGCTGCCGGTCGGCAGAGCCGACAGCCCCTTGCTGCCGCCGGACAGCACACGAAATCAGCCGCCATAGATTGAAGCGGCTGATTTCTCCGGTTTTCCGGAATTCTCCGGAAAACTCCTGTCGGCGCTGCCGACTCGGGCTGGCTGGGGGAGGCTCCGCTGTCGCTTCGCGCTCCCCCAGACCCCCACCGGGCAGTGCCCGGCTCCACTTGCTGCCGGTCGACAGTGCCGACTGCCACCTGCTGCCGCGCATCCTATCGACGACCCTGAGGGCCATAGATTGAAGCCCTCAGGGTCTTTGGATTTCCAGAAGCCTTCTGGAAATCACAGGTCGGCATTGAAACCTTCGAAATTTGCATCTGACGAAAAATCCATTCGCCGACCGACCACCTCCTTTGTGTGATGTTGCCCTAAAGGATTTCAGCAAAAACTGGAGTGGGTTGCCGTGGCGGGGGAGTACTTCCCCGTCCGCCAGCTTGTCAAAACATTTATTGATAAGCTGAGGGGAGAGGCGTTGGCCTCTCCCCTTTGCTGTATTTGATTACTTGGTCATGCGGTCGTAGCACTGCTGCGCCAGCTCGATCCAGCGGCTCAGCTGCATGCTGCTGAGCTCGCCCTTGTAGGTTTCCCAGGCCGCGTCGTCGTTGATGTCCAGGTCGCCCACGATGAAGCGGGTCATGCTCTCGTTGACGTAGGTTCTGATGAGCGTGGACAGCTCGGCGGCCTCGGCGTTCTCATCCTCGCTGTACTTGAGGTTGGGCACGACCTCGTCGGGCTTCAGGCCGATCAGCTGGCCGACCAGGCGGGCGATCATGGGCAGCGCGGACTTTTCACCGGTCGCGTCCACGACGATGCCGTCCATCATCCAGCTGGGGACGAACAGCGGGGAGGTAGTGGCCCAGATGGAGCTGTTGGTGGTGCCCCAGACGGCCAGATCCTGCGTGATCGAGGCGGGAATGTCGGTGCCGACCTGCTGGAAGAGCGACTGCTGGCCTTCCTGGGCCCAGTTCCAGTTCACGCCCTCCACGCCGTAGCGGCCGCGCAGGGAGGTCTCGATGTCCCAGAAGGAGTCGAGGAAGCGGAACGCCAGCTCGGGATTCTCGCAGAAGGTGGTCACGTGCGCGCCGTATCCGGGAGCGGGCATGATGTAGGGGGAGTAGCGCACGCCCTCGGGGCCGGTCATGGGCGCCATGCCGACGTATTCGTTGCGGCGCCTGTAGTTGACGTTGTTGTCGAAGGACTGGCTGGGCGCGCCCATCCAGACGCCCACGATGGTGTCCTCGCCCTCGGGCAGGTCGGTGTAGGTCTTGTACTGGGCGTTGTCCATGGTGTAGGTCTGGGCGGAGAGCAGGTTCTCCCTGACCAGGCGGTTCAGGTAGCGCAGGCCCTCGCGCCACTCGTCGGTGTCGAAGGGCACCCAGATCTGGCCGTCGGTGACGTTCAGATAGGAGCCGGGATTCCAGTACACGAACGAGTTCATGATCATGCGCTCGGGCGTGGTCTGGTTGGTTTCGCAGCCCAGCATGGGGATTTCGTCGGCCTTGCCGTTGCCGTTGGGATCCTTGTCGCGGAAGGCGACCAGCACGTCGTAGAGCTCCTCGGTAGTGGTAGGCACCTGCATGCCGACCGCGTCGAGCCAGCTCTGCTGGATGTACCAGCGGTTGGGGTACTGGTCGTAGATCTGGCTGCCGTAGGACGGATAGGCGTAGATGCCGCCGTCGGCCGAGGTGATCTGGGCGAGCATCTGCTCGGGCGTCAGCTCGTCCGTGATGGTGGTCATCGCGTGGGCGAAGTTGACCGCCAGACCCTGATCGAAGTAGTCCTTCAGGTTGGTGAACACGCCGTTTTGGCCGTAGTTGAGCACGGCCGCGTCGCTCAGGCCGAAGGCGATCAGCGTCTCGGGCAGCTTCGCGCCGCCGTTGACCATGATCTCCAGCTTCTGCTGGGAGTCGGTGGTGGGGAAGAGCTCGAACTCGAGGGTCAGGCCGGTCTGCTCCTCGATCCACTTGGTGAAGTCGTTTTCCACATAGTCTGTAATCAGCGTGCTCTGGGGAATGCCGACGGTGATGGTGGTCGGCTCGCTGACCAGCTTGCTTTCAGTCGATTCGGCGAAGGCGGGCAGTACGAGCGTCAGGCACAGGATAAGCGCCGTCAGCAGGGACAGAGTTTTCTTCATGGCAGGGGTCCTCCTTGCGTTTTGATCTGAAGAGGCGTCGCGCGCCGCCCTCCATCTGGATTTCATTGTATCACATGGGGAAAAAAATAGGTACCTGAAGTTTCGCCCCTATGTGGAAAACAGGTAAAGAAAGCATGCGGAAAATTCGCGCGGATGATGAAATCCGGGCCGAAAACGTGACGCAAGGTTGACAAGAATGGCGGTTTTCATTATAGTGAAAGGGAAAAACTATGAAACGCGGGGGAAAAACGTGATCAAATCGTTCGTCAAGAGACAATCTGCCTGGCGGCGGTTTCTGCTGCTGGACCTGCTGCTGGTGGTCGCGATGCTGCTGTGCTCGCTGCCGATTTACGCGCGGATGCTGGAGGACACGCAGCGGGAGGTGGTCGCCCGGTCGCATCTGCGCGCCCAGAAGGCGGCGGAGAAGATCGACGCGACGGTCATCAACCTGCTGAGCACCGCCTCGACCCTGCGTTCGCAGGAGGATCTGGGCAAGCTGGCGCTGTACGCTGGAGAAGGCGAGCTGCCCAGCGCGCTGTATTACACGCTGCACCGCGCCCAGAAGCAGGTGCGGTCGACCTTCTTCGCCTATGATCAGGTCGGTCTGGCCATGGTGCTTTTCCGGCGCAACGATCTGCTCGTGACCAACCGGCAGTGCTTTACCGACCGGGCGGCCTTCTTTGCGCGCTTCGTCGAATCGGAGCAGGGCGCGCGGGCGCTTGAGGCCGAGCTGACCGCCAGCTTTCGCGAGACGCGCCTGCTGCCCGGCCGTCCGCTGCGCCTGGAGGGCGAGTTTACCGGCAGGGAGCGCATGCCGCTGCTGATTTCGGGCGGGAGCAGCGGTGAAGGTATGCTGTTTTGCGTGCTGCTGGAGGCGGAGGAGCTGCTGCGCGGCTTCGGCTGGCAGGAAAGCGGCGCGGAGGGCTTTATCCTGCTGACGGACGGCGACGGGGAAACGCTGGTCTCTCTCAACGCGCCGGACGACTGGGAAGCCGGCGGTCAGTACGTGCTCATTGAACAGAATCTCCCGACGCTTTCCTGCCGGGCGGTGATGGGTCTGCCCCGGGCGTATTTCTCGCGGATCATGGCGCCGCAGCGGCGGCTGATCCTGGCCTACAGCGCGATACTGCTCGCGGTGGGCGTGGCGCTGGCGGCGTCGATCGCCTGGCGCAGCGCGCGGCCGGTTCGCCAGCTGGTGAGCGGGCTGAGGCTTCCGCAGACACAGGGACAGAGCGAATACAGCGCCATTGAGGACGCGTTCCATACGCTGAACGACTCCTATGAGGAGCTTCGGGAAAACGCCGCGCGCCTGGAGGGCGAGGTCGTGCTCTCCGGCCTGGGACAGCTGCTGCTGGGCTCGGCGCTGGTGGCCGGGCAGGAGGAGCGCTTTCAGGCCGAGCTGCCCCGGCTGCGCGGGGAGTACCGGGTGGCGGTGGTGCGCATCGACCCCAGCGGCCTGCAAAACGGCGGGGATGAGCTGCTGACCGCGCGCGTGTCCCAGGCGCTTTCGGACTACGAGCCGCTCTACCCGCTCAGCCGAACCATGCTCGCGCTGCTCATCCGGGACGACGAATGCGGTGCGCTGAGCGAGCGCGTGGCGCGCCTGAGCGAACAGCTGGGTCTCGCGCAGGAGGCGTACGTCACGGCGGGCGTCAGTCCGGTCGAGCGGGGCGTGGACATGGTCTCGCATGCCTTCGCGCTGGCCTGCGACAGTCTGGCCTTCGTGACGGAGGAGCAGGCGGTCGCGGTGGACGCGGCGCTGCCCGCGCGGGAATCGGCGCTGGGCTTCGACCGGGTGCGAAGGTTTTACGACCTGCTGCTTTCCGGCGCGCCCGACGCGATCGGCGAGTACCTGCGCGGCCTGAACGGGCAGGGCTTCGTCCCCGCCGGCAGGGAGCGCAAGCGCTTCTATTATACGATGGATCTGCTGCTGGCCTCGGCGGCGGCTGAGCAGGGCCTTGAGGCCGGCCCGGTTCGCCTGCCGCCCTATGCCGACGCGCTCTCCACGCAGGAGCTGCTCGACCGGGTGCGCGCGGCGGGAGAGACGCTGTGCGCGCTGCTCAGGCGGCGCAGAGAGTCCGGAAACACCGAGCTCAAGCGGCGCGTCGTGGCGTATGTGGACGAGCATTTCGGGGAGCCGGAGCTTTACGCCGACACCGTGGCCGAGGCCTGCGGGGTGTCGGTCAAGTACCTGCACCGCGTGTTTCATGAGTATACCGGCAAAAGCGTGTGCGATTACCTGGAGGAAAAGCGCATGCAGCGCGCCCGCGGCCTGCTCGAACAGGGCGACGCGAACATCTCGCAGAGTGCGGCTTCCGCTCGCTCAATACCTTTTATAAGGCGTTCAAGCGCGTCAACGGCCTTTCGCCCAGCGAGTTCCGCAAAAAGGCGGCGGGCTGAGTCCGCGTGATGCGGGGAACCCGTCAGGCTTCTGTGCGGTCGGTCTCGCGAATCAGCGCGAGGATGTCGCCGTAGCGCTCGAGCACCCGGTCGTAGTTTTCGCGCCGGTGGGGAAACAGGCAGGCGGAGCAGTCCTTGACGCCCGATTCGGTGAACTGGAAGCATCCGCCGCAGCGCCTGCCCAGCGCGTAGAGGGGACAGTAGCAGAACAGGCAGTTGAAGTCCTCGACGCGGTCGGTCGGGTGGCAGGGAAAGTACTCGCACGCGCGGTTCTGGAAAAAGCGATAGTGCGCCTCCGGATTGCGGGGCATGAAAACGGCCTCCTTTCGATGGGGACGGAGCGCTGTACGCCGAAAGACAGTGAAGAAACCCGCCTCCGTCGCGCGTCCTCAGACTGTCGAAAAACCCCCGGAGAGCTCGAGAGGGCCGCAGCCCTCTCGAACTTTCAATCGCGCCCAGCGGCGTG
>CAKUFB010000189.1 GCA_934647145.1 uncultured Clostridia bacterium | reverse complement strand
CCTTTGCGGCCTCCTTCTGTGTTGGTCTTAGTTTACCACACTTTTCGCTTGTCCGCATCTTCGGGGCCAGAGCAGGGGGCGCGCAGCGCCCCCTCCCCCCTCCCCGCTCCGGATTTTCACAAAAACTCCGTTTTTGCGAAAATCCGGAGCAGCGCCCGGTACGGGCGTATTGTCGTCGTGCGAAATGAACGATCCGTCAATTATCTGTGCGATTGGTGCTTGCATTGCGCTGCGGTTTCCGGTACAATAGGAAGCGGAGGCACATGTCTCCTTAAAAGAGCATCCGAACCATCACGTATAAAAGGAGCGAAAAACATGAAGGCGTTTATGGACGAGAACTTCCTGCTGAGCACCCCGTGCGCGCAGCACCTGTACCACGACTATGCCGAGCATATGCCGATCTACGACTATCACTGCCACCTCAGTCCGAAGGAAATCGCCGAAAACATCCGATTCCGCAACATCGGCCACCTGATGCTGGGCGGCGACCACTACAAGTGGCGCGCGATGAGCGCCTTCGGCTATGACAATGAGTTCATTCGCACCTCGGGTGACTACGAGCGCTTCATGGCCTTCGCCCGGGCAATGCCCATGATGATCGGCAATCCGATGTATCACTGGACGCACCTGGAGCTCAGGCGCGTGTTCGGCATCACCGAGCCGCTGAGTGAGAAGACCGCCCAGAGCATCTGGGATCGCGCCAACGCGATGCTGGCCACCGACGAGTTCCGCGCCCGCCGCCTGATCGAAAAGTTCAACGTGGCGCTGGTTTGCACCACCGACGACCCGACCGACAGCCTCGAATACCACAAGGCGCTGGCGCAGGATGAGAGCTTCAGGGTGAAGGTGCTGCCCGCCTTCCGCCCGGACAAGGCGGTCAACGTGGAGCGCGCCGGCTTCAAGGAGTATATCGAGAAGCTGGCTCAGGCTTCCGGCCGCGAAATCCACGGCGTGCAGGACGTGATCGATGCGCTGGACAGCCGCGTGGAATACTTCCATCAGGTAGGCGCGCGCATCTCCGACCACGGACTGGACACCGTGCCCGCCTTCAATGAGGATCCCCGTCTGGCGCAGACCGCCTTTGAGAAGGCCATGCGCGGCGAGGCGGTCTCCGCCTGCGAGCGCGACGCCTACCGCAGTGTGCTGCTGGTGGCACTGGGCGAAATGTACAACAGGCGCGGCTGGGCGCAGCAGTACCACATGAACGCCCTGCGCAACAACAACACCCCCGCCTTCCGTCAGTTCGGCCCGGACACCGGCTATGACTCGGTGGACGACACGCTGATCGCGCACAATCTCTCCCGCCTGCTCGACGCGCAGGAGAGCCGCGGCGCGCTGCCCAGGACCGTGCTCTACAGCCTGAACCCCGCCGCCAACTACGTCATCGCCTCGATGGCCGGCAACTTCCAGGGCAATGTGCCCGGCAAGATCCAGATGGGCAGCGGCTGGTGGTTCTGCGATCAGCGCGACGGCATGATCGAGCAGATGAAGGCGCTTTCCCAGATCGGCCTGATCAGCCGCTTCATCGGCATGCTGACCGACAGCCGCTCCTTCGTCAGCTATCCGCGCCACGAGTATTTCCGCCGCATACTGTGCGACGTGATCGGCGGCTGGGTGGAGAACGGCGAGTATCCCTGCGACGAGGAGACGCTCAGGCAGGTGATCGAGGGAATCTGCTTCAACAACGCGAAGGAATACTTCGGCGTCGAGCTGTAAGGAGGCCGCCCATGCTTAAGGTTCTTTCGATCGGCAACAGCTTCTCGGACGACGCTCAGGCATGGGCGCGCGAGGTGTTCGCCTCGGCCGGGGAAGAGGCGCTGTTCGGCAACCTGTACATCGGCGGCTGCTCGCTGGAGCGCCACCTGCACAACGCCAAGACCGGCGAGGCGGCCTACAGCTACCGCCGCAACATGGTTACGATGGGCGACGAGGGCACCGCAACCCTGGACACCGGCCTGCTCGACGAGGACTGGGACTACGTTACCTTCCAGCAGGCCAGCCACTTCAGCGGCCAGTGGCCCACCTACGAGCCCTATCTGCGCCCCCTGGCCGACTACGTGCGCAGGCGCTGCCCGAACGCGAAATTTGCCGTGCACCAGACCTGGGCCTACGAGCAGGACTGCGCCCACCCGGGCTTTGCGCATTATGGCAACAGCCAGGCCAGGATGTACGCCGCGCTGCGCGAGTGCTACGACCGCGCCGCAAGGCTCCTGGACGCGCCGGTCATCCCCTGCGGAGACGCCGTGCAGTTTGCCCGCGCGCTTCCGCCCTTCGACTATGCCCGCGGCGGCAGGTCGCTCAACCGCGACGGCTTTCACCTGAGCCTGGTCGGCGGACGATACCTGGCCGCGCTGGTCTGGTTCGGCTTCTTCACCGGCCGCTCGCCGGAGGAGGTCGCCTTCGTGCCCGAGCGCAAAACCTGGCAGTACGCCGGCATGAAGGACGAAAAGCCGCAGCTTCGGCTCTTCTCCCGCGAAGCCCTGACGGCCGAGGAGGTCGCCGCGCTCAGGCAGGCCGCGCGCGCCGTCCGGAAGGCAGAATAAACAGACGTCCCGACCGCTTTGACCGGCGGCCGGGATTGTTTATTGACATTTTCAGATTCGCGTGCTATAATCACATCTGAAGTCCATGACTTCCCAACGGAAGGAAGCAGATGGCGCTTGGCTTTTCACCTCTGATGCATACCAAGGCAAAGGAGGTGAGATCATGACTGACTTCGAGATTGTCTCTGTGGTCATTATGATTGCATCTCTTGTATTGAAAGCGATCCAGTTTGGTCGCGGTCTCAATAATAAGAAGAAATAAAAGCAATGCCGCCATCCAGCGCTAACTGAGTGGCGGCTCAACCCTAATTCAGAGGGGAGAAGCCTCACCAAAAGCGTCATCCCTTCCTGAGGACATTATAACACCGGGGAAAAGCGCTGTCAACTGGCAAAGAGAAATTTTCTTCGGTGTAAAGATACGCCCCGACCGCTTTGACCGGCGGCCGGGATTGTTTATTGACATTTTCAGATTCGCGTGCTATAATCACAGGCGAAGTCCATGACTTCCCGACGGAAGGAAGCAGATGGCGCTTGGCTTTTACCCTCCTTTACCAAGGAGGTGATCGCTATGACCGATTACGAGATGCTCGTGATTGTTCTCATGATGATCACTTTGTGCTTCACTATTCATCAGATGAACCACAAAGGCTAAAAACTAAGCCGCCATCCCGCGCAACAGGATAGCGGCCTCTCAACTTTCAGAGGGGAGAAGCCTCACCAAAAGCGTCATCCCTTCCTGAGGACATTATACCACCGGGGAAAAGCGCTGTCAACTGGCAGAGAGAAATTTTCTTCGGTGTAAGGATACGCCCCGACCGCTTTGACTGGCGGCCGGGGCGTTTGTGATTGCGTCAGCCCTTCGCGCCCTTGGCGCCGCGTCCGATGTTCTGCAGGATGCTGGAGTCGAAGGTGAAGGTGCTCTGATTTTTGTCGGTGTGCGCGCGCAGGGCGTACTCGACCATCTTGTCGACCAGCTGGGTGAAGGAAAGACCCTTGGGTTCCCAGAGGTAGAAGGCCAGCGAGCCGGGGATGCAGTTGATTTCGCCCACGTAGACCTTGTCGTCGGCCTGGTCGATGATGTAGTCGATGCGGCAGACGCCCTTCATGTCCAGCGCGCGGAAGACGTCCTCGGTGAGCTGGAGCACCATCTTCATCTGCTCGGGCTTGATGGGGGCGGGAATGCGGCGCTGCAGCGACTGCATGCCCTTGGTGCCCTTGCCGCCGGAGAGGTACTTCTTGTTGAAGTCCAGCAGCTCCGCGTCGTCCCAGCGCAGGGGCATTTCGGTCTCGGAGACCAGCACCTCCGCGCCGTAGCCCAGGGCGGAGCAGTTGACCTCCTGAATGTCCTTCACGCCTCTCTCGATCAGCACGCGGCGGTCGTAGTTGACGGCGATGTCGATGGCGCGGATCAGGCCCTCGCGGTCGTTGGCGCGGCTGATACCGATTGAAGAGCCCAGGTTGGCGGGCTTGACGAACATCGGGTAGGGCAGCTTTTCCTCGCAGCGGGCGATCACCGCGTCGCGGTCGTTGGCCCAGTCCACGCGGTCGATCCAGGTATCCTCCAGCACGGGGAAGCCGCAGCCGCGGAACAGCATCTTCATCGCGATCTTATCCATGCCGACCGCGCAGCCCAGCACGCCCGCGCTGGTATAGGGCACGTTCCACAGCTCGAGCAGGCCCTGCAGCGTGCCGTCCTCGCCGTTCATGCCGTGCATCACGGGCATGACCACGTCGATGCTCTCCAGCACGTGGTGCGCCTTTTTGAACACCAGCAGCTTTTCCGCGTCCTGATACTCGGTCAGCTGCAGCTTGCCCTTCTCGGCGACCGGCTGCACGCGCGTCACCTGGGCGGGGTCAAAGCGCTCGTAGAAGCGCACGTCCTTGAGCTTTTCGCCGATATACCAGTTGCCGTCCCGCGCGATGTAGAGCGGCACCACGTGATAATTGCCCTTTTCCGCCGCAGCGACCGCCTGAAGACCGGACACGATCGACACGTCGTGCTCGCAGGTTCTGCTGCCGAATACTACTGCCAGATTGATCATGGAAAGACCTCCTATCCTGTCGCCTGCCGCGGCTTACAGTTCGTTGTAGTTGTCCGGAAGATCGTTTTCAAACAGCACCACGTCGCCCGGCGCGCTGACCCTGGCCAGTATGCCCGTCGCCTCCTCCAGGGATGCGGCCACATGGATGCTGTCCTCGCGCATGCCGGCCTCGATCAGACCCGCGCGAATGGGCTCGCTGCGCTTTTTGCCCACCAGGATGGCGACGTTTGCCGCCGCGGCCATCTGCCGACCGAATTCGCGGTTGATTTCGGCCTCGCCCGCGCCCTGCTCGACCATGCCGGGGGTGATGACGATGTGCCTGCCCGGGAAGCCCGCGAGCACCTCCATGGCGGCCTTTGCGCCGGATGGGTTGGAGTTGAAGGCGTCGTCGATGATGGTGGTGCCGTTCGAGGAGGGGATGAGCTGCAGCCGGTGCTCGACCGGCTTAATGCGGGCGATTCCGCGCGCGATTTCGGGCATGCTCATGCCCAGCTTTTCGGCGCAGCAGGCCGCGAGGACGATGTTCTGAATGTTATGCCGGCCCAGCAGGCGCGTCGTGCACTTGACCGTCTCGCCAAAGGCGTTTCGCAGGATAAACTGCGAGCCGGAGGGGCCGACCGTGATGTCGTCGGCGCGCATGTCGAGGTTTGTGCCCTGAAGCCCGGCGGCGAACTTTTTGCAGGTTGCCCGGTCGTAGAGCTTGCTCACCCAGCCGTTGTCCATCGAGAAGAAGGCCATGCCGTCTGCCTCGGTCACGCCCTCGATGAGCTCGAACTTGGTGTTCGCGACGGTTTCGATGTCGTGGAAGGTTTCAAGGTGCTGCGGGCCGACGCTGGTTATCAGGCCGATCGTCGGGCGCACC
>CAKUFB010000188.1 GCA_934647145.1 uncultured Clostridia bacterium | reverse complement strand
CCCCCGCCCAGCACCCGGTCCAGCTCGCCGATGCCGGTCGAGTGGCGCAGCATGCTGTCCAGCGGGATGTCGTCGATGATCAGGGGCTCGGCGCCGGTGCCGGGGGCGCGCTTGAGCTGTTTGATCTCGGGCGCGGCGGACGCGGCAAGCTGCTCGGTCAGCGTGTTCCAGCTGCCGCAGTCCGGACACTTGCCCAGCCAGCGCGCGGTTTCGTAGCCGCACTGCGAGCAGACGTAAACGGTTTTTTGCTTGGCCATGGCGATCTCCTGTGCGCATAAAATCCATTTTCACCTTATTATACCACAGTCGTCCTGCGCTGTCAAAGCATGCCGGGTTAGAATTCATTGCGAAAGGACGGACAGCGGCGCAGAAAGCTCTTGATGTGCGGGCGGAAATCGTTTATAATGTACAGTGGAAAATATGAACTGGACGAATGGTGGGTGGAAAATGCTGGGATTCGTTTTGCTGGCTGTGTTTCTGGGCAGCGGCTGCGCGGCGATGGACGCGCTTGTCAGGCGGCAGGGGCGCATGACGCGGCTGTGGCTGGGACTGAGCTGCGGGTTCGCGATGATGATGTGGTTCCCGTCGCTGTTCGCGTTCGCGCTGGACTTTACGTGGGTCGCGCAGGCGCTGGGCGCGGCTGTGGCGGTGGGACTGGCCGCGTTTTCGCAGGTTAAGGCGCGTTTTCGGCGCGATTCTGACCTTCAGGAAGCGCCGCGAAGCGACAGGGAGCCGCCGGTGTGGCTGGTGGTGCTGCTGGCCGTGCCGTTCACGCTGCTGATGGCGGTTCTTCAGTACACGCACACGCTTCGTCCGGTCGACGGCGCGCTGCACGTGGGTCAGTCCACCTACGGCGACCTGAACCTGCACCTGGGCATCGCGACCGGCCTGAAGAACGCGAGCTACCCGCCCGAGTACACCATCCTGCCCGGGACGCTGCTGGGCTATCCCTTCCTGATGGACGCGCTGTCGGGCAGCATGTACCTGTGCGGCACGCCCCTTCGCTGGGCGTTCATCGTGCCGGGCACGCTCATGAGTGCGCTGGTGTTCTGGGGATACCTGATGCTTGCCTGGCGGCTGACCGGCGGCGGGCGGCGGGCGGCGGCGCTGTCGTTTATCCTGCTGTTTTTGAACGGCGGTCTGGGCTTTTGCTACGTGCTGGATCAGGCCGGCCTTGACCCCAGCCGGCTCGTCGCCTGCATGAACGACTTTTACAAGGCGCCGGCCAACCTGGTGGACAAAAACATCCGCTGGGTGAACGTGATCGTGGACATGATGCTGCCGCAGAGGACGCTGCTGGCCGGCTGGATGATGGTGATTCCGGCGCTGTGGATGCTGCAGGAGGCGGTGTCCTCGAACGAGCGCAGGTGGTTCTGGCTGCTGGGCGTGTGGGGCGGCGCGATGCCGATGATTCACACGCACTCCTTCCTGGCGCTGGGTCTGATCAGCGCGGGCGTGATGGCGTATTCGCTGGCGGACGAGAAGAACCCGGCGAGGAAAAAGCGCCTGCTGGCCGGCTTTCTGTGCTACGGCGGGCTGGCGGTTCTCCTGGCCGCGCCGCAGCTTCTGACCTGGAGCGTGCCGCAGACGGTGAACGGCAAGTCGCTGAGATTCCAGTTCAACTGGGTCAACTGGAATGGCGGCGGCCTGATCGACGGCTACTTCTGGTTCTGGATCAAGAACGTCGGGCCGGTCTACCTGTTCCTGCTGCCGGGCGCGCTGCTTGCGAAGAGGCGGGGGAGGGCGTTCGCGCTGGGCGCGGGACTGGTGTGGCTGGTGGCCGAGTTTATTCTGTTCCAGCCCAACGTGTACGATAACAACAAGCTGTTCTACGTGGCCTACATGACGCTGCTGCCGCTGGCGGCGACGTATCTTGTGGCGCTGTACGACCGGATGCGCGGCCTGCCCGGCAGGCGGCTGCTCGCGGGCGTATTCGCAATTGTGTGCGTGCTTTCGGGCGGGCTGTCGGCCGCGCGGGAGCTGAAATCCGACTACCGGCTCTACAGCGCCGAGGCGGTGCAGGCGGCTCACTGGCTCGACGAGCACGCGCCGAAGGACGCGGTCGTACTGACCAGCGACAACCACAACAACGCCGTCTCCTCGCTCGCCGGGCGCAAAATCGTCTGCGGCACGGCCAGCTTCCTGTACTATCACGGCGTGGACTACTCCGCGCAGCGCGAGGCGCAGCGGGCCATGTTCGAGCAGCCGGGCGAGTCGGCCGGGCTGTTCAGCCGGTACGGCGTGGACTATATCTATATCAGCGGCTACGAGCGCGCCAATTACGCCGTGGACGAGGAAACCATCGCGAATACCTACCCCCTGGTCTATGAAAACGGCGAGGTGAAGATCTACGCGGTCGGCAGGGCAGACTGAGCCCGGCCGGCAGTGCCGACGGCCGGATAGAATACGAATCCGGGAAGCATACAGGATCAGAAGCACGAACAGAAAGGACAGGATATATTGTTATGGATGAGCAATTGATTGAGAAGGTTGTGGACGAGCAGTCGATCTACGAGGGCAAGATCGTACACCTGCACCTGATGCATGTGACGCTGCCCAGCGGAAAGAGCGCCAGGCGCGAGATCGTGCGCCACATCGGGGCGTGCGCGGTGGTGGCGGTGGACGAGGAGAAAAACGTGCTGCTGGTGCGGCAGTTCCGCGCGCCGCTGGGCCGGGTGACGACCGAGATTCCGGCGGGCAAACTGGACTCGAAGAGCGAGGACCGACTGGTCACGGCCAGGCGCGAGCTGTCCGAGGAGACCGGCTACGAGGCGGATAGCTGGGTGAAGCTGACCGACATGGTGACCACGCCCGGTTTCTGCGACGAGATGATTTCGATTTACCTGGCGACCGGCCTGCGCCGCGGGACGGCGCACCCGGACGACGACGAGTTCCTGGGCCTTGTGCGCATGCCGTTTGACGAGGCGATCGCGCGGGCGCAGGCGGGCGAGCTGCAGGACAGCAAGACGCTGTGCGGCCTTCTCTTGGCCAAGAGCAAACTGGAGGGGTGAAGTTGATCCGATTGAGCGAGGGCTGGAGCCTGACGGACGGGATCGTGCAGCCGGTTGCGCTGGGCGAGCCGCAGGACGTGGTGCGCGCGCTGGCCGAGGCGGGGGTGCTTGTGGAGCCGGAAAAGGGCCTGAACAGCCTGGCCTGCGAATGGGTGAGCGCGAGAAGGTGGACCTACGGACTGACCTTCAGCTGTCCCGAGGGCGATTTGATGCGCGCCTTTTACCTGGAAAACCTGTGCGGCGAGGGCTGCGTGCGCCTGAACGGCAAAAAGCTGGCCGATTTTTGCGATCAGGACCTGTGGGTCGACTGTACGGACGAGCTGCTTGCGGGCGAAAACCGGCTGGAGGTGGTGTTCGAGGCCCGGCTTCGCACCATGCCCGGCTGGGACGCGCTGCCCGAGATCGGGCTGTGCGGCGGCGCGTTTCTGCATGAAACCGAGGACGCGCGCATCGAGCGGCTGGAGGTCGAGCCGCGGGACAACGCGCTGCGCGCCGTGTGCAGGCTGAACCGCAGAAGGGGCGCGGATTTCCTGCTTCGGCTGCGGCTCGCGGCGGAGGAAAGGACGCTGGCGGAGCGCGAGGTTCCGCTTTCGCTGAAGCAGAAGCACACCTTTGCGACGTGCGACCTGCCGCTTGCGGGCGCGCCCGGCTGGAGCGAGCGCGAGATGGACGAGGGCGTGCTGACCGTGACGGCGGAGCTGCTGCGCGGCGAGATCCTCTGCGACCGCGCGAGCCTGGAAACCGTGCGCCCCGTTCGACCGATCACGCGCGCGGTGCAGGTCGACGCGTATCGCCCGGACGCTCAGGCCGCGCTTCTGATGGAGCGGCTGGGGGCGCAGGCCTGCGTGCCGCTGCGGGGCAAGCCCGGGCGGACAGCCGGTGGATTGGCCGGCTCTTTGCCGCGCGCGGCCTATGAAAACGCCGCGCCGGGCAGCTCGATGCAGCGGGAGGAGCTGCTCAAGGCGCTGTGCGGCGGAGCCGGGTGCTGGCCGCCGGAGGAAGCGACCGTGTGGCGGCTGCGGGCGAAGGTGTCCGATCAGCCGACCGATGAGATCTGCCATGCGCCCTTTGAGACGGCGTGCCGCTTCCAGCGGGCCATGCAGGCCGAGAATCTGCGCGCGCTGGCCGAGGAAAAGCGCCTGAAGGGGGAGATGCTGCAGGTCAGGCTGGACGACGCGGACTGGAAGACGGCCTCCCGCGCACTGGTCGATCAGGACGGCGTTCCGAGAAGCGCGTACTGGGCGCTTTGCCAGGCGTGGGCGGCCGAGCACGTCCTCCTGCGGCGGAAAAAGGAGGGCGTTTACGAGGTGTATCTGCTGTCGGACGGCACGCGGCGCGACGTCGTGCAGGTGTGCGTGTCCGCCCGCGATGCAGGCGGCGGGCTGGTCAGCCAGCGCGAGTTCGTGGCGCTGTCCGAGGGAAACAGGCTGCTGGGCGAGATACACGCGCCCTTCCCCGAGGGAATGGGGCTGCTGCTCCTGCGCACGCAGCTGCGCGACTCGCGCGGAGAAGTGATCGAGATCTGCGATCGGCTGGCCTTCGCCTCCGAGGACGAGGAAATCAGACTGCGCCTGCTCACGCAGAATCCCTGCGAGCCGGTGGAAACGGAAGAGGGACTGACAAACGCGTCCGGGACGGCCTGCCTGTGCCTGCGCGCCGGGGAGGCGTACGGGTTTTTGCTGCCCGGCGAGCTCAGAGAAGGCGCGCGCCTGCGGGACGCGGAATGGATCAACCGGGAGGAGCAATAAGAAGGGAATGCTGAGGATGTTTTCCAGAATGCCCATCTTTCCCATGGAGGAAATCGAGACCGAACGACTGATCCTCAGGCGCATGGAAATGCGCGACGCGCGCGACCTGTTCGCCTACAGCTGCGACGAAGAGGTGGCCAGGTATGTGCTCTGGGAGGCGCAGAAAAACGTGTCCGAGAGCCGCGCCTACATCAAGTGCATGCTGCGGAAATACCGCGCGGGGGATCCCGCCAGCTGGTGCATCGTGCGCAAGGACGAGGGCCGGGTCGTGGGAACCATCGGCTACATGTGGTATCAGCCCGAGAACAACGCCGCCGAGGTGGGCTACTCCCTCGCGCGGGATTGCTGGAATCAGGGCTACATGACCGAGGCGCTTCGGGCGGTGCTGAGGTACTCCTTCGAGAAAATGGCCATCAACCGCATTGAGGCGCAGCACGAGGTGGGCAATCCCGCCTCCGGCGCAGTCATGCGCAAGTGCGGCATGCGCCGCGAGGGCACACTGCGGGAGCGCCTGTATAACAAGGGAAAGTATGTGGATATAGAGCTTTACGCGATGCTCAGGCAGGACTGGACGGGCCTGCCGGAGCTGGGCGGGTAGAAAGCCCGGGGGGAGCGGCAGGCAGAGCCTGCACCCACTTGCTGCCGCCTCTCCTGTCGTCAGGCTGTACGATATTCAGGGAGCCTCCCCCAGCCAGCGGG
>CAKUFB010000187.1 GCA_934647145.1 uncultured Clostridia bacterium | reverse complement strand
CTGGTGAGGGTGGCAGTGGCGGGGGAGCTTGCTTCCCCGTCCACCAGCTTGTCAAAACCTTTTTTGACAAGCTGAGCGATTTCCTGAAGGAAATCGCGTTTTACGGGCGGCTGCGGCCGCCCGGGCCCCCGAGCAATGCCCGACGCATCGGACGGGGTACCTGCGCCGCGGCGCGGACTCCTGGCGGCAAACGTCGGAGGGGGTCCGGGGGAGGGCGCGCCGCAGCGCGCCTCCCCCGGCTCGGCCGCGCTGCGCAAGCGGCGCGGCTGGGTCGTCACAAACCAGGCAAGGACAGGAGAGAATGAGCATGCGCGAATTGATGGAGCGGCTGAGGTATCAGTTCCGGGACGAGGGGCTGCTGCAAAACGCCCTGACCACGCCCGCCTACGCCGCGGAAAAGCACCAGGCGGACTATCAGCGGCTGGAGTTTCTGGGGGACGCGGTGCTGCAGCTGGCGATCAGCCGGACGCTGTTCGATCGATATCCCGCCGTCAAGGAGGGCAAGCTGACCTTCGCCCGGTCGAAGCTGGTGCGCGAGGAGACGCTCTACGAGGCGGGCAGGCGCATCGGCCTGGGCCAGTTCATACGGATCACCCCCGGCATGGAAAAGGAGGGGGCGCGCGACAACGCCTCGATTCTCTCGGACGTGGTGGAGGCGGTCATCGCGGCGGTGTACCTGGACAGCGGGATCGAGGCGGCGTTCGCCCTGGTGGGCAGACTGCTCGAAAAGCCGCTGTCCGGCGACCCCTTCGAGCAGATACTGGACGCAAAGAGCCGCCTGAACATCCTCTCCCAGCAGCACGGCGGTCACACGCCGGTGTATGAGGTGGTGGCAAGCGAGGGCAGCGCGCCTCATCAGACCTTTACCGTGCGGGTCTGCCTGGGGGGCGAGTGCCTGGGCCAGGCGGACGGCCCCAGCAAGCAGGCGGCGCAGCAGGCCGCGGCGCAGCAGGCGATTAATCGAATCAACGAAAGGCAGTGCAACCGTTGCGACTGAAAAAACTGGAGATCTACGGCTTCAAGTCCTTCGCCGACCGGGTGGAGATCACCTTCGACGAGGGCATCACCGGCGTCGTCGGCCCCAACGGGAGCGGCAAGAGCAACATCTCCGACGCGGTGCGCTGGGTGCTGGGCGAGCAGAGCGCCAAAACCCTGCGCGGCGGCAAGATGGAGGACGTCATCTTTAACGGCACCGAGAAGCGCAAAAAGCTCCCCTGGTGCGAGGTCATCCTGACCATCGAAAACGAAGACCGCAAGCTGCCCATCGACTTTGCCGAGGTGGCCGTGTCCCGCCGCGTGTACCGGAACGGCGACAGCGAGTACATGATCAACCGCAATCCCTGCCGCCTGCGCGACGTGGTGGAGCTGTTCCGCGACACGGGCATCGGCAAGGAGGGCTATTCCCTGATCGGTCAGGGGCGCATCGACGAAATCCTGTCCGCCAAGTCGGAGGATCGCCGGCAGGTCTTTGAGGAGGCCGCCGGCATCGTCAAGTACAAGACCCGCAAGCAGGAGGCCGAGCGCCGGATGGAGAACACCCGGCTGAACCTGTCGCGGGTTGAGGACATCCTGACGGAGCTGAGCGACCGGCTGGAGCCGCTGCGCGAGCAGAGCCAGACCGCCCGGGAGTACCTGCAGCTGCGTGACGAGCTCAAGGGACTGGAGCTCAACGCCTTCCTCCTGCGCAGCGACCGCTACAACGAGCGCATCGAGGCGCTTCAGCAGTCGCTGGAGTCGCTCACCGAGTCGGTTGCCCAGTCCGAGGCCGAGCAGGCCCGCCTGACCGACCGGCGCGATCAGCTCAACGACCAGCTCTCTCATCTGGAGGAGCGCGCCGCCGACTGCCGCGAGGAGGTGCAGCGTCTGATCCGCGAGGTCGAGGCCCGCGAGGGCGCAGCCGGCGTGCTCAAGGAGCGCATCGCCTCGGGAGAGCGCGACCGCGCCCGCATCGAGCACGAGCTGAGCGAGGCCCGGCAGGGCGAGGGCGGCATGCAGCGCCTGCTGACCAACCTGGGCGACCGCATCGCCCAGGAGACGGCCGAGGCCGAAGCCTGCCGCGAGGAGCTGGCTCGCCTGGAGGCGGCGCTGGCTCTCAAGAACGAGGAGCTGGCCGCGAAGGAAGCGCAGGCCGAGTCGCTCAAGCAGCAGGTCATCGACGCGATCAACCGCCTGTCCGACGTAAAGAGCGAGCAGGCGCGCCTGCGCGCCATGGACGGCGCGGTGACCGAACGCCTTTCCGCACTCTCCCAGTCCGGCGAGGACGACGGCGCGCTTTTGGGCGAGCGGACGCAGGACGTGGCCGACGCGCAGCAGCGGCTGGACGAGGAAAAGGCGCGCATGGCCGAGATTTCGGGAAGGCTTAACGAGGTGCAGCAGGCCATTTCCGCGGCGGCGGCGAAGTCAGCCGAGCTGGAGCAGACCCTCCGCGCGCTGACCGCGCAGAAGCAGGAGACCGCCTCCCGCCTGCGCGTGCTGGAGGAAATGCAGCGCGACTATGAGGGCTATCAGAACTCGGTCAAGCAGGTGCTGCTTCAGGCCCGCAGGACGGGCGGAAGCGGCGTTTTGGGCGTGGTCGCGACGCTGATCTCGGTGCCCCGGGAGCTGGAGCGGGCGGTGGACATGGCGCTGGGCGGCGCGCTGCAGAACGTCGTGGTCGAGCGCGAGGAGGACGCCAAGCGCATGATCGACTACCTGCGCGTCAACCGCCTGGGGCGTGCGACCTTTCTGCCCCTGAGCGCGGTCAGCGGCCGCACGCTGAACGAAAACGAGCGCCGCGTGCTGTCGATGCCCGGCTGCGTGGGCCTGGCCAGCGAGCTGATTTCCTACGACCCGAAATATAAGGGCGTGGTCGAGAACCTGCTGGGGCGCACGGTCATCGCGAAGGATCTGGACACCGGCATCGCCATCCACCGCGCGGGCAGGCACGCCTTCCGCCTGGTGACGCTCGAGGGCGACGTGATGAACCCCGGCGGCTCGATGACCGGCGGCAGCGTGACCAGCCGCGTGACCAGCCTGCTCTCCCGCGAGCGCGAGCTGGCCGAGCACAGGGAGCGGCTCAAGAGCCTGACCGGGCGCCTCGGCGCCTGCGAACAGGAGCGCGCCTCCCACGAGCAGCGCCGCGCCGCGCTCAAGCAGGAGCGCGCGGGACTCTTCGACGAGGTGCATCAGCAGGAAATCGCCTGCACCCGCGAGGAGGAGCACCTGGCGAACGCCCAGGCCGCGCTCTCCGAGATCACCGAGCGCGCCCAGCGCACCCGCGACGAGGCCGGGCAGCTCTCCGCCCAGCGGGAGGAGATCCGCGCCCAGCTGGCCGCCCTTGAGGCCAGGCAGCAGGACACCCAAACCGAGCACACCGCCCAGCAGGCCGACGTGGCGCGCCTGAACGCCGAGATCGTCTCGACGCGCAGCGCGCTGGCGCTGGAGAACAGGACGGTGAACGATAAGCGGGTGGCGCAGGCCTCGCGCGAACGCGGCCTGACCGCGCTGTCGGCCGACCTGGCGCGCATCACCGCCCAAAAGGCCGACCTGACCCGGGCGCTCAGCGACAACGAAAGCGCCCTGTCCGCCTGCGCGGAGGCCGTCGAGGCCGACCGGGAGCAGCTGGCCCGGGACGAGCAGGCGCTTGCCGGCTACCGCGCCCGGCTGGACGAGGCGAGAAAGCGCTTCGCCGACTGCGACGCGGAGCGAACCGGCGCGCAGAGGTCGATACAGGCGCTGTCCCTTCAGATGGATACGCTGCGCGCGGCGCTGGACGAGATCGTCGAGCGCAGGCACAAAACCGACACCCAGCTCACCCGCGTCGAGGGTGAGTTCAAGCAGCTCACCGACCGCATCTGGGAAGACTACGAGCTGTCCTACGCCGGGGCCGAGGAATTCCGCGCCGCCGACTTCCGCCTGGCCGAGTCCGAAAAGCGCATCGGCGCGATCAAGAGCCGCATCCGCGAGATGGGCGCGGTCAACGTGGGCGCGGTGGACGAGTTCCGCCAGACCCAGGAGCGTTTCGACGAGATGAGCGCCCAGCGGGACGACCTGCTCAAGGCGCAGATGGATCTGAGCGGCATCATCGACGAGCTGGTACACAAGATGGAGACCCAGTTCAAGACCCAGTTCGACCTGCTCAATCAGAACTTCCAGGAGACCTTCGTGCAGCTGTTCGGCGGCGGGCACGCGCACCTGGAGCTGGCCGACGCAAAGGACGTGCTGAACTGCGGCATCGAGGTGGTCGTGCAGCCCCCGGGAAAGAAGCTGCAGATGCTGTCGCTGCTCTCGGGCGGCGAGCGCGCGCTGACCGCCATCGCCATACTCTTCGCCATGCTCAAGCTCAAGCCGACCCCCTTCTGCTTCCTGGACGAGATCGAGGCCGCGCTGGACGACGCCAACATCGACAACTTCGCCGACTACCTGAAGACCTATTCCGTCAACACCCAGTTCGTCGTCGTCACCCACCGCAAGGGCACGATGGAGCGCTGCGACTCCCTCTACGGCATCGCCATGGAGGAAAAGGGCGTCTCCAAAATGGTCTCGGTGAAGCTGGGCGACGTGCTGGAATAACCAATATACATCAAACGAGGTGCAGCCATGGGACTTTTTGACAAGCTGAGGAGCAAGCTGGGCCGCACGCGCGCCAATGTCGGCGAGCGCATGGACGAGCTGGTGGAAAACTATGTGGAGCTCAACGACGACTTTTACGACGAGCTGACCGACATTCTCATCATGGCCGACGTGGGCATGAAGCTGTCCGAGGAGGTGGTCGGAAAGCTCAGGGAAAAGTGCCGCGCGGAGAAGATCGGCAACCCGGCCAGGGCGCGCGACGAGCTCAAGCAGATCCTGATCGACAAGATGAGCGCGCCGCCGCTGAGGCTGGCCTCGCCCATGGTGCTGCTCATCATCGGCGTCAACGGCGTGGGCAAGACCACCACCATCGGCAAGCTGGCCGCCCGCATGAAGACCGTCGGCCGCCGCGTCATCATCTGCGCGGGCGACACCTTCCGCGCCGCCGCCGCCGATCAGCTCACCGTCTGGGCCGAGCGCGCGGGCGTGCCCATCATCAAGCAGTACGAGGGCGCGGACCCCGCCGCCGTGGTCTTCGACGGCGTACAGACCGCCAAGGCCAAGCATGCCGACGTGCTGATCGTGGACACCGCCGGCCGCCTGCACAACAAGGCGCACCTGATGGAGGAGCTCAAGAAGATGGCGCGCGTGGTCGAGCGCGAGTATCCCGAGGCCACCACCAAGGCGCTCTTGGTCATCGACGCGACCACCGGCCAAAACGGCCTGGCGCAGGCCAACGTGTTCAAGGACGTGGCCGACCTGGACGGCATCGTGCTGACCAAGCTGGACGGCACCGCCAAGGGCGGCATCGCCATCGCCATCCGCGAGGAGCTGGGCCTGCCCGTGCGCTACATCGGCGTGGGCGAGCAGCTCGACGACATGCAGCCCTTCGACGCGAAGGAATTCATCGACGCGAT
>CAKUFB010000186.1 GCA_934647145.1 uncultured Clostridia bacterium | reverse complement strand
GATTTTTCGGGCGCGGAGCCTGCAGGGAAACGATTTTTGCTCTGGAAAATGAGATTTTCCGGCGCAAAAATCGTCCCATCGATGGCGCCTGGCTTTTACCCTCTTTACACCAAAGGGGGTGATGATCCTGACCGATTACGAGATTCTCGCGATTGTTCTTGTGATGATCACTTTGTGCTTCTCGATTCACAACGGGAACCATAAAGGCTAAAGACAAAGCCGCCATTCAGCGCTAACTGGCAGGCGGCCGGGATTGTTTTATCGGAGGCCTTCAGTCACAGCCTGCCGCGCCACTCGTCGATCCGGGCGACCGCGGCGCTCGCCGCCTGAAGCGAGCTGCGCCTCTCCCGCATGTACTCGGCCAGCAGGAAGGCGTGGTTCGTGTCCTCTATGTAGTCCAGTTCGGCCTGCGCACCGCACTCGGTCATCAGGTCGTGGAATTCCGCCGAATGGAAGGGATACACCACGCTGTCCTGCGCGCCGTGCAGCAGCAGGGTGGGGCAGGTTTCCCGCACGATGTGCCGCACCGGAGACAGCAGGGCGATTTTCCCCTCCGCGCTCAGTCCCTTCAAGAGCGGGTGCGCAGAGTCTGGCGCGATGTACCTCCCCCACCTCGGGTCGGACAGGTCTGTGATCGCGTTGACCAGCACGGCGGATCGGAAGAACGCCCTGTCGCACAGCGGCAGGGTGATCAGCGCCGCCGCCAGGTATCCGCCCGCCGACTCGCCCAGCACCGTCGTGCGGCTCAGGTCAATGCGCAGCTCGGCGGCGTGCGCCTTGAGCCAGGCCACCGCGTCCGCGCAGTCCTGACACAGGTCGATCAGCTCATACCCGGCCGCACGGCCTTCCTCGCGCAGCAGGCGATAGTCCACGCTGGCGCACAGATACCCTTCCTGCGCGTATCGCCGCGCCAGAAAGCCCAGATAGTCCCCCGCCCAGTCGGCCTGATCGCCGAAAACCTTTCTCCCCTGCCACCCGCCGCCGTGTACGAACACCCACAGCGGATAGCTGTCCTGCTGACCGTACCGCGGCGGCTCGTACAGGCTCAGCAGCAGCTTCTGTCCGTTTACTTCCTTATAGACGACGGTTCTGTCGCCGCTGTGCCGGGCGATGTCAGGCGCGAAATCGATCTCTTTCCCCGGAAGCTGACAGGTATGAATCATGTGCTTTCTCCTTTCTCATGCAGCGCGCAGCCTGCCCGTTGGTCAGGCAGGTCACGCCGCTTCCGCCTGCCAGGCGGCGCAGCAGTCCCTCGAGGTATGCCCAGTCCCAGTGCGCGTCCGGCCGGGTCAGCTCATACGAATGGCCGAACAGGTGCAGCAGCAGGTCGCTCCCCGGCGGCGCGGCCAGGAATGCCTCGATCAGCGCGGGCGTTTCCGCGTCCGCGTAGTGGCAGGTCGGCTGCCAGGCGAGCCAGTCCTCCGGCCGGTCGAAGCGGTAGGTGGGCGACGCGCCGCGGGCATAGCGCACGGAGGTTTTGCGCAGTGCCTCGATCACCTGCGGCGTGAAGCGCCCGCCCGGATACGCCAGGCCGCAGACCGCCTGTCCGCTCAGCGCGGAAAGCTCAGCCAGCGATTCCTCCGCCTCGGCGGCCGGGTCGGGCACGGCGAGCGTGTGGCTGCGCGTGTGGCTGGCCACCTCCATGCCGCGATAGGTTTCGGGCAGCTCGTCCGCACGCACCCGCTCGACCACCGTATCCCGGCCGTATCGGTGAAAGGGAACCTTCACGCCCAGCTGCCCGCTGATGAGGTAGAACGTCGCCGTCAGGCCGTATTGCCTGAGCAGCGCGCACAGCCGCCGGTCGTAGATTTCGCAGTCGTCAAAGCTGAGGGTCAGGATCTTCATCGCTTCGCCTCGTAGGCCGCCCAGGCTTCGCGGATCAGCGCCACGTCCTCCGCGTCGAAGGGCACGTCGCCCTGCGCGGTCAGGTAATACAGGTCGGGCACGCCCAGCGTGGGCTGCACCCTGATCCAGCGGCGGAAATCCCGCCGGCTGCCCAGTCCGCCCGCGTCCGTGTCGATGAGCGCGCCTTCCATCGCCGCGCGGCACAGCCTGGCCCGGTGCCCCATGACCTCGGGCGCGTTTCGCATCGTGCCCCAGTAGTCGTGTATGCGCGCCTGATCGACGATCTCGTCGAAGTACGGGTGCGCGCAGGAGCAGTTGATCAGCGCGTCGGGCTTGGCGGCCTTGGCGAAGTCGCGCATCATGACGAAGAACCGCTTGAGCAGCTCCACGCCGTACACGCCCTTTTCGTGGCAGGATACATACTTGCCCAGCGGCATGCAGTTGGCGAAGTCGATCTTGAAGCCATCGCAGCCATAGCACCCCGGTTCGTCCGACAGCAGCGTATGGATGGTCTCCTTCATGCGCGCGCGGTACTTTTCGCTGGTCGGGTCGGCGGCGCAGGCGGTGCACAGGTACTCGACGCATTCCTCCTGGCTCAGTCCCTCGGGGTACCAGGAGCGGAACCACAGCACGACCCGCCTGCCCTTTTTGTGCTCCGCGTCGGCATAGGCGCGCAGGTCGGGCCACCTGGCCTCGTCGGGCATCGCCGAACCGTACGCGTCCTGCCACTGCGCGTCGATGATGATCACGCCCGGCTTCAGGCCGTACTCGTCCAGCTTCTCGCTCATCCGGGTATAGTCCTTCTGCGTGGCGTAGTCCTTCTGCGCGCCGCCGGACTGCTCCTGCAGCGCGGCCTGCTCGCCCCAGCCGCAGAAGATGGGCTTTTTCCACCAGTCCGGCTGGTGCGAGCGATCCTTCCTCGCGCAGAAGCCCTCGTCGTAGTGCCATTGGGCGTAGGCCCGCACCGCGTCGTACGCGTCCCCGCCGGTCACGAAGATCAGGCTCTGGCTCTCCCAGACCCCGTCGACCGCCGTCTGCCCGTTCAGCGGCAGCGTGAAGCCGCAGCGGTTTTCGTTCGCGTTGTCGTACAGGAAGCGGTCGAAATTGTACTGTCCCGGCCGCGCCGCCAGTCCCGCGCCCAGCCAGCCCTCTCCCCCGGCCATGTGGAACGGGTACACGTAGCAGGGCGGGGTGAAGTAGCCCAGCTCGATGACGCCCGGCTCGGTCGCCATGCGCAGGTTGCGCACGTAGTCGGCGTGGTTGGCCACGGACAGCAGGTACTCGGCCGCCTCGTACCTCGCCTGCCCCTCAAAGAAGCGCAGCGCGTCGATATTCCCCCTGCCCTCCACGCGCGCGAAGAACCGCGCGCTGTTTCCGCCCGCCTCGAGCACGTACTCCTTCCTCTCCCAAAGGTTCGAGTGCGTGCGCCAGGTATACACCGTCTTTTCGCCCGCCTGGCGCACGTCAAAGCCCAGAACCGGCACAAACGGATCGTCGCAATCCCTTGTATCGTTCGCGTCCACGGCGATTCTCGCCGGACAGTCGAACCAGACCTCCCCAAAAGCCGAGACGGTAAACCGTCCCCGCTCGTCAGCCTTCACCTGAAGCATCTTCTTTTCCTCCCGAGGCGCTCGCTGCGCATTGATTATACTGTGCGGTCATTTCCCTGTCAAGAGAAAACCCGCCCGCTCCGGACGGGGCGGACGGGTCGATGTGCGTGTTTTTCTTACTTCGCGGCCAGGAACGCGTCGACCTGAGCCTGCAGGGTATCGATGACCTTCTGGCAGCCGGCGGCCTCCAGCTTGGCGCAGTACTCGTCGAAGTAGGCCTCCCAGTCCTCGCCCATGACGCCCTTGATCAGGCCGTCATAGTATTCCTTCTGCAGCGCCAGCACCTGCGCCACCTCGTTCTCGACGGCGGTGGTGTCCGGGATGAAGCCGATCAGGTCGGAGAAGCGGGCCTCGGAGCCGTGCACGACGTTCACGATGCGCTCGTTGAGCTCGTCGGAGCAGGCCTGGTTGAGCCAGGCGTTGAAGGTGTTGCCCAGGTTCCACTTCATCGCGGCGTAGCTCGAGGAACTGGGGCCCTGCGTCGCGTCATACTCGAGGGTCTTGATATGGGTGTCGTCGAGCTTCTCATACTGCACGCCCTCCAGGCCGTAGACCAGCGTGTTGTAGATCTCCGCGCCCTTTTTGGAGCACAGCAGGTCGATGAACCTGATCGCAGCCTCAGGATGCTTGCAGGTGGCGGTGATGGCGTTGCCGCCCGCGGCGTAGGTGAAGCCAATATAGTAGGTGGGATCCATGCGCACCACGGTGACCGGGAAGCCGTAGGTTTCCTCATTCGTCGCTTCGTAGGTCTCTTCAGCCTCGACGCCCTGGCCGTCCGTCCAGCAGTAGGCGCGGTCGTTGAGCATGTTCTTACCGATCATGTCGGTGGCCTGGATGGTCAGCACGTCCTCGGGCACCAGACCCTCGGCATAGGCCTCGGCGGTGCGCTTGATGGCGGTCTTCATGAAGTCGGTGGAGTAGTACTCGACTACCCTGTGATCGTCGGCCATGACCACAAAGCCGCGGTGGCTGCCCGACTTGATTTCGTCCTGCTCGGGCGCCAGGCCGTACTGCTCAAAGGAGGAAGCGACCGGACTGGTGTAGATTTCCTTATCCGGATACGCCTCGCGCAGGGCGCGGACGTAGTCGTAGATCATGTCGATCTTCTCGTCGGGCGTGCCCTCCCAGAGCACCTTGCGGATGCCCTCCTTGGTGCCGTCGGCGATATAGGGCAGGTACTCGGCGGGGATGGTGAACAGGCGCTGGTTGCCGTTCTGCTGATAGGTGGGGATGTAGTACTGCTTGCCGTCCACCTTGCCGTAGTCCAGAATCCAGCCGGGCAGCTCGGCCACGGTGTCCGGAATCTCGGCCATCAGGTCGTCCAGCGCGATGAAGGTGCCCCGGCGGAATTCGTCGGTGACGTTCGCGAACGCGCCGTAGGTGGAGACGATGTCCACCGGCTCCTCGGCGGTCATGGCCAGCACCAGCTTCTGCGGATACTCGTTCTGGAGCGTGGGCATCAGGGTGACGGTGACGTTCTCCATGCCGGGGGTCTGCGCCAGCAGCTCGTTGATGCGGTCGTTGACCAGCTGGGTGTCGCGCTGCATGCCGTTGCCGCAGTACCAGTACACCAGGTTGATCTTCTCGCCGCCTTCGGCCGCCGCCACGCTGGCGAACGACAGCGCGAGCAGCAGGGCAAGAATCAGGGAAACCAGTTTCTTCATGGGATACCTCCTTTATATTTTCCGGCGGGCGAACCCGCGGGAGATCGAAATGAAGCGAAAAACCGCGTCCTGACTGTCAAAAAACTCGGGAGAGCTCGAGAGGGCCGCAGCCCTTTCGACCGGGCAGTGCCCGGCTCCACTTGCTGCCGCCGGTTCTATCGACGACCGTTGGCCGCCATAAATTGGAGCGGCCAAGGTCTGCGAATCCACGAAATCCTTCGTGGATTGACGGTCGGCGTTGCCGACTCGGGCAGTGCAAATATACAGCGTGGGCACGGGACGGTTTTTGTAAATCCCATTTTCCAGAGAAAAAAGCGTTTCCTTGCAGTTTTTGCGCCCGGAAATCTTTCAGATTTCAGCAAAAACT
>CAKUFB010000185.1 GCA_934647145.1 uncultured Clostridia bacterium | reverse complement strand
GCCCCATAATCCGCAGAGAATTCTGCGGATTCGAAGAACCCAGCCGCTCCAATTTATGGCGGCTGGGTTCGTGTGCTGTCCGGCGGAAGCGAGTGGAACCGGGCACTGCCCGGCGCGCAAACTTCGGTGGGGGTCTGGGGGAGCGCGAAGCGAAGCGGAGCCTCCCCCAGCCGAGGCGGCAGCGCCGCCCCATAATCCGCAGAGAATTCTGCGGATTCGAAGAACCCAGCCGCTTCGATTTATGGCGGCTGGGTTCGTGTGCTATTCGGCGGCAGCAGGTGGCAGTCGGCCCTGCCGACCGGCAGCAGGTGGGTGCAGGCTCAGCCTGCCGGTAGCAGGTGGAACCGGGCACTGCCCGGCACTGCCTGCCTCAGCCTATTCTGCCGCGGCTCTCCCAGTCCAGCCGGGCGACGAACGCGCGCAAAAAGTCGCTCTTTTCGTCGTAGAAGGCCAGGGACTGCGGAAAGTTGATCCCCCTGCGGTTGGAGGAGATGTACTCCTCGATGCTGTTCAGGCGCTTGCGGGCCTCGTCGATTCCCTCCTCGCGGTAGGCGCACCAGTTGAAGTCCATCCAGATGGTGTAGGTGCCGATGTGGTCAAGCAGATCCGCGTCCTGGATCAGGCGCGCCCAGGTATCGTGTACCGGCTCGCTCGGGCGGCGGTCGCAGTGGGCGGCGATCAGGCGGGCGGCGCAGTCGACCTGAGCCGGGGTCACGTCGCAGTCCCGCATGGCCTCGCGGAAAATGACCGCGCCGTAGCGGGCGTGCGGCTCAAGCCCCTTGCCCACGTCGTGGAACAGACCGGCCAGGCGCAGCACGTCGTCCATCGAGTCGTCGTCCGGCACGATCAGACGGCGCAGCTCCAGCACCAGGCGGCTCACCCGGCGGCCGTGATAGTAGACCGAGCCAATTTCGCGCTCCACATGGGATTTGCGCTTTTTCATCAGCTTGCGGGCAACCTCGTCAAGGTGGTCAAAATCCATATGAACGCCGCCTTTCTTTTGAAAATGTGCGGGAAGCGCCCTGAGCAGACAAGAGCCCTCCGCGATGTGCGGAAGGCCTTGAAGTTGTGCTTTAGTGAAGGCGTGCAATCAGCCCAGGATGAAGGGCTTGAGCTCCGACATCAGGTCGTCGCAGCTGTCGTTATAGACCTCTACGGTTACCGGCTTGGACAGATCCAGGCTGAAAATGCCCAGCAGCGACTTTGCGTCTACGCAGTGACGGCCGGAACGAAGATCCACATCGTAGCCGTAGCGGCTGACGATGTTCACGAAGGTTTTCACGTTTTCGGTAAGGCTCAGCTTGATATTGGCAGATCTCATCCTAAGTCTCCCCCTCAAAATCAGCGATCCATACTCATACTATACAGCATGAAAACAAAGATTGCGCTCATTTTTCTGGTATTTTACCTGACATGGGAGGAAAAATTTCAGAGTATTTTGTGCAAAATTTGCAGGAGAGCATTCGACTGTCCGCTGGCCTGAATGAAGGCGTGTGAGCGGGGAAAAGGGCAGGGAGAACGGGCGAGCCTTCGCTGCGCGGCGCGCGGGCGGTTGCCAAACGGGCGAAAATGGTATATAATGAACGCATGCATACAGCGGAGGAAAACGACATGAAGAAATATTGCCTGATTGCGGCGCTGTGCCTGTGCGCGGCGCTGTGCCTGACCGGCTGCGGAAAAAAGGACGACGCGCAGAACAATGCGGAGGCGACCGCCACGCCCGAGCCGACGGTCTTTTCGACCGCCACGCCCGAGCCGACCGCCACGCCCGAGCCTGTGCCGACCGTGGCCATCGGAAGCTATCGCTACGAGACGGTCAGCAACGTCAATCTGCAGGTCTCCTTCCAGTACCCGTCGCACTGGACGAACGACCCGGGCAAGTCCACCATCTGCTACCGGGAGCCGGTGAATCCGGGCGAGGCGGGCGCGCGCGTCGCGGTATCGGCCAAGACGGTCAGCCGCGCGCCGGACACGACATCCCTGAAAAAGCAGCTTTCTCTGCTCATGGAGAAGATCGAAGCGAGCTACTTCAGCTTTACGGCGGGCGATAACATCCAGACGGACGAGGCGGTGTTCGGCACGAAGGGCCTGTCGCAGACCTATACGGCGCGCGACGAGGAGGGAAACCGCTTTACGGGCTTCGTGCTGATGGCCTATGTGTCGAACAACAAGCACATTTACGCGCTGCATTTCAGCGCGCCCAGCGGCCGGTATGAGGAAATGGGCACGGTGCTGGAGACCGTCCGGCAGTCGCTGGCGGTGGTGAAGTGAGGTGGCGGGCATGATACTGCGCGCCCCGGCCAAAATTAACTGGACGCTCAACGTCACCGGCGTGCGGCCGGACGGGTATCACGAGCTGGATATGCTGATGCAGACGGTCGAGCTGCACGACAGGCTGGAGCTTGAGGAGGACGAGCGGCTGACGCTGAGCTGCGACCGGGAGGACGCGCCCTGCGACGAGCGCAACCTGGTGATGCGGGCGGCGAGGGCGCTGCAGGCGGCGTGCGGCTGCAAAAGAGGCGCGCGCATGCGCCTGGCAAAGCGGATTCCGTCGCAGGCGGGCCTGGGCGGGGGGAGCAGCGACTGCGCATCGGCGCTGAGGGGACTCAATGCGCTGTGGGGACTGAACCTTGACGAGGAGCGGCTGCGCGAGATCGGCCTCAGGCTGGGCGCGGACGTGCCCTTCTGCCTGACGGGCGGGCTGTGCCGGGCGCGCGGGCTGGGCGAGGCGCTCACGCCGCTGCCGTCGAGAAGCAGGCGGGTGCTGCTGGTCAAGCCCGCGCAGGGGCTGAGCACGCCGGAGGTATTTCATGCCTTCGACCGGCTGGCAAGACCTGACTCTGCCGACAACGAGGCCGCCGCGCGGGCGCTTGCCCTGGGCGACGACGAGCTGCTGGCCCGCTCCGCCCGAAACATGCTGACCGACGCGGCGATTTCCCTGTGCCCCGAGGTGCGCGAGACGCTCTGTGCGCTGCGGGAGCTGGGGGCGAGCTTCTGCGCGATGAGCGGGTCGGGAAGCGCCTGCCTGGCACTGTTTCCAGAAAAACGGTTTCCCACAAAGGAGGAGCTATGCCTGTTTCCGTCATTTTGTTTGCAGACGTACACTACGCCAAGGGCCTGACCGCCTGCGCCACGCGCCTGTGCGACCGGTCGCTGGACAAGCTCGCGCGCCTGGCTCAAAGGACGAAGGGCGCGCTGGCCTATATCAACCTGGGCGACCTGATCAACGGCAGGCCCGACGAGCAGGCTGTGAAAAGCGATCTTCGGGCGGTGCGGGAGGCGATTTCCCGCCTGGGCGCGCCCTGTTACAGCCTGGTGGGCAATCACGACGCGGCGCACGCCCCGCGAAGGGCGATCACCGGGCGGGACGAGGACTGCTTCGCCTTTGAGCTGGCCGGGCTGACCTGGCTGGCGCTGGACTGCAACTTCACCGCGGACGGCCGGCGGGAGGATGCGGATACGCCCTTTTCCTGGACAGAGGCCGCGCTGCCGCCCGGGCAGGTGCGCTTTCTGCGCGAGACGCTGGCCGGGGAGGGCGGGCCGGTCGTGATTCTGAGCCACCATCCGCTGGTCGGCGACCCCGCCGATCCGCACGTCATTCGAAATCAGGCCGAGGTTCAGGCCGTCATCCGGGGCGCGCGCAGGAGGGTGCTGGCGCTGTTCGCGGGTCACTATCACCCCGGCGCGCGGCGCAGCCTGGACGGCATTCCGGTCTGTGTGCTGCCCGCCCTGTGCGAGGGGAAACGCTGCCCTTACGCCGAGGTCACGGTCGACGGCGGCGAGCTGTCTGTCCGCCTGGAGGACGCTTACGCGGCCCTTCCCTGAGAAGTATGTTAGATTTCGCGGCGGGAACTGTACAAAAGGCGGCGCGAGTGGTATCATATACAATGACTACGTATGATATGATGAGCGGACGAACGCCGGAGGCACGGACGCTTGCCGAATTTCATGGATTACGGATCGAGCAGAAAGGACCCGCCGAATATGAACTGGAAAAAGACCGCCGCATGGCTACTGATTACGCTGCTGATTGCCGCCTGCCTGCCGGGCGCCGCCTGGGCAGACCCCGCGCCCGAGGTGACGCTGCCGCCGCTGGGCGAGAACGTCGCAGCCTACGATGCGGAAAACCCGGGCGCTCTGACGGCGGATCAGCTGTACGCCGAGTCGTGCATCCTGATGAACCAGGACAACGGACGGGTGCTCTTTGAGAAGAACGCCGACGCGCAGATGAATCCGGCCAGCTGCACCAAGATCATGACGCTGCTGCTGGCGGCGGAGTATGGAAACCTCTACGAGATCGTGCGCATTCCCGAGTCGGCCGCGGATATTCCGCAGGATTCCTCCAAGATTCCCGTGACCGTGGGCGAGGAAATGACCTTTCAGGATCTGCTCTATGGCTTCATGCTGCGAAGCGGCAACGACGGCGCGAACGCCATTGCGACCATCGTCTCCGGCAGCGTGGACGCCTTCGTCGCGCGGATGAACGAACGCGCGCAGGAGCTGGGCCTTACCCACACCCACTATATGAACGCGCACGGCTATACCCAGGAGGGGCACTATACCACCGCGCGGGACATGGCTCTGCTGACGAAGTACGCGATGGGCAACGCGACCTTCCGCAAGGTGGTGGGCGCGGGTCAGTACACGATGGCCGCAAGCAACCTGCGCGGAGAGTATACCATCGAAAACAGCAACGAGCTGGTGGTGTACGGCGCGAAAAACCGCTACCGCTATGCGACCGGCGTAAAAACCGGCACGACCAGCGCCGCCGGACAATGCCTGGTGTCATCGGCCAGTAAGGACGGCGTGAATCTGATCGCGGTCTGCTTTAAGAGCACCGTGGTCTTTAAGGACGCCAAGTTCCAGGACAGCATCCGGCTGCTGGAATACGGCTATTCCCGCTATCACGAGTATTCCTTCCAGGAGCTTTACGGCATGCTGGGACTGACCGTCCCGATCTCCGACGCGGCGGACGACGACCCGAGCGGCGGCGTGATCGGCCTGAGCGCCATGCTGAACCGCTCCGCAGAGTACTATGTCCGTATCTTTGACGATGATCTCGACGAGTACCTGAAGCAGTTTGAGGCCGATCTGACCATCGAGTATACTCACAGCCTGCGCGCGCCGATTGAGGCAGGCACGGTCATCGGCAGTCTGACCTTCACCCCTGAAAACGGCGAGGTGCTTACCGCCGTGCTGGTCTCCGACCGGGCCGTGACCGCCAGGCCGGCCGTCTTTACCGCCAGGCTGCCTTCTCCGGCCGAGATCTGGCAGAAGACGCCGCTGTGGCTGAAGGTGGTGCTGGGCTTCATTCTGCTGTTCATGCTGATTCTGATGCTGGCATCGGCCGCTGAACGCCGGCGCAAGCGACTTCGCAGAAAGCGCCGCACCAGCCGTCCGCGGCGTTAACCCCTTCGCCCAAAGTAAACCGCGCACCGGATTGGTATCCGGTGCGCGGTTTGCTCTGGGCGATTGGCTGGGGAGGGCGGCCTGAACGGCGCGCGCCTCCCCAGACCCCACCCACAGGCCTGTCGGCCTGCAAGGAAGCGAT
>CAKUFB010000184.1 GCA_934647145.1 uncultured Clostridia bacterium | reverse complement strand
TGCGCGCCCTCGGGCACGTCCTGAATCTGAAGGTCGAATTCCAGCATTTATTTTTCCTCCTTCGGCGCGGCGGGGGCGGACGGCGCGGCGGGCTTCGCCTCGGGCTGAGCGGCGGTCTGAGACTGGGCAGGCTTTGCAGGTTCGGCGGGCTGAGGAGCCTGAGCCGCGTCCTCCTTGGGGATGGATACGACCTCGGGCAGGGTGGGAATGCGCGTCACGCTGACGTTGGGATACTCCACGCGCTCGTGGAAGGCGCCGTTGAGCACGGTCATAAACGCCTGGCAGATCTTTTCCAGGTCGCGCATGGTCAGCGGGCACTCGTCCAGCTGGCCGTCGTCCATCTTGGCGCGCACCAGCCTGTGAATCAGGGCGTTCATCTTTTCGGTCGTGGGCTCCGGCATGGCGCGGGCGGCGGCCTCGACGGTGTCGGCCAGCATGACGATGGCGGCCTCGGCGGTCTGGGGCTTGGGGCCTGCGTAGCGGAAGTCCTCGATGTTGGTGTTTTCGTCGCCGTAGAGCTTGCGCGCGCGGTCGTAGAAGTAGATGACCGGCGTGTCGCCGTGGTGCTGCTCGATGATGTCGAGTATGGCCTGCGGCATGCGCTCCTTCTGCGCCAGCGCCACGCCGTCGCGCGGGTGGGCGGTCAGTATGGCGGTGGAGACCAGCGGGTCGGTGCGGTCGTGCGGGTTGTCGCCCATCTGGTTTTCCTTGAAGTAGAGCGGGCGCTTGAGCTTGCCCACGTCGTGGTAATACGCGCCCACGCGCGCCAGCAGGCCGTTGGCCCCGATGGCGTCGGCGGCCGCTTCGGCCAGGTTGGCCACGATGATCGAGTGGTGATAGGTGCCCGACGCCTCCAGGATCAGCCGGCGGATCAGCGGGTGATTGGGGTTGCTCAGCTCGAGCAGCTTGGCCGAGGTGACCAGGTTGAACACCCACTCGAGCGCCGGCTGAAGCCCGATGCACAGGATCGAGGCCAGCACCCCGCTCAGCCCCGACCACAGGGCGTAATTGGCGACCATGCGAATGTCCGCGCTGTTGATCAGGCCGCAGGCGAAGGTGGTCAGCACGTTGCCCAGGCCCGCGATCAGGCCGGCCAGCAGCACGGTCAGGCGCTGCTGCTTTTTGTGCAGCACGAGCAGACTGAGCGAGCCGGAAACCAGGCTGGTCATCAGCACGGCGAACATCGCGGCGGTGAAGATGTTGCTGGAGCCGGCGGCCAGCTGACTGGTCAAAAGCGCCAGCGACATATTGACCACCATCGACAGCCTGAAGTCGATCAAAAGCGCCGTCAGCATCACGCCCAGGCACACGGGCATGAGGTAGGCGTTGATCTTCTGGCACATGAGGCAGACGCAGGCGGTGAGCACGCAGATCGTACACAGCAGCGTCAGCGTGTGCGGGTCGAAAAGCACGTTTTTGTAGAACAGGCGCAGGTAGACCGCCACCGACGCCATCAGCGTCAGCAGCAGCAGCGCGATGCCCAGGTACATCATCACGTCGATGGACTTGTCCTTCAGAAGGCCCAGGCTGTCCAGCATGGCGATCTGCGCCCGGGTGACGATCTCGCCTGACTTGACGATGTTGCGGCCCTTGATGTAGATCACCGGCTCGATCGACTCGGCGGCCTTCTGGCGATTGGCCTCGGTGACCTCCTCGTCGAGGAACATGTTGGGCTCGATATAGGTTGCAGCCAGCAGGCGGGCGATTTCCACGTCCTGCTCGCTCAGCCCCGCGTTGGACAGGTCGCGCGCCAGCTTGGCGACCGCCTCCTCCTCCTGACCCTCGGCCAGGTTGCTGCTCATCACGCCGGAAACGAGCGCGGTGAGCTCGTCCTTGAAGGTGGTGAAGTCTTCGTCGGTCATGGCGTAGATGCGCTCGACGGTCGCGCGGTCGGTCTGCACCGGGGCCAGCGACACCAGCGCCTGGGTCACCTGCGCGTCGGTCAGCGCGCCGTTTTCGGTCTGCAGCGCGCGAATCGCCTCCATCGCGCCGAACGCGTTTTCCAGGTTCTCCAGCACCTTGGGCATGACCGTGGTGTCGGAGACATAGTTGGGCTGCACCGCCGCCACCGCCGCGTCGACGAGCTGCTGGGTGGTCACGGTGTCCTCCACGTCCTTGGTGGCCGTAATGGTGAGGGGCGAGACCTGTCCCACCTTCAGATCGTACTGCTCCGGCCGCGCGGCCGCGATCATCAGCCCAAACAGGAGCACATAGGTTATCAGACCGATCAGTACGGCGGCCAGGCGCGGCCCGATCTTCGCCTTCGTCTTCTTCCTGTCCATTTCTCATCAGCCTCCAGTGGGGCGTCTTCTGTCCGCGCTTCGCGCGTTGTCGTGCTTTTCATAGGCCTTGACGATGGCCTGCACCAGCTCGTGGCGCACCACGTCCTTGTGGGTCAGCGTAACCATGCCGATGTCCGGCACGCCGCGCAGCACCTCGAGCGCCTCCACCAGGCCGCTCCTCTTGCCGGCGGGCAGGTCGATCTGGGTGATGTCGCCGGTGATGATCATCTTGGAGCCCATACCCATGCGGGTCAGGAACATCTTCATCTGCTCGGAGGTGGTGTTCTGCGCCTCGTCGAGTATGATGAAGGCGTCGTTGAGCGTGCGGCCGCGCATGTAGGCCAGCGGCGCCACCTCGAGCGCGCCCCGCTCCATCAGGCGCTGATAGCCCTCCGGCCCCATCATGTCGTTGAGCGCGTCGTACAGCGGCCTGAGGTACGGGTCGACCTTCTGCTGCAGGTCGCCCGGCAGAAAGCCCAGCTTCTCGCCCGCCTCGACCGCGGGACGGGTCAGTATGATGCGCTCAATGTCCTTGTTCTTGAGCGCCACCACCGCCATGGCGATGGCCAGGTAGGTCTTGCCGGTGCCGGCCGGGCCGACCGAGAACACGCAGGTGTTCTTCTTGATCGCGTCGATGTACTTCTGCTGGCCCAGGGTCTTGCACTTGATCTGACGGCCGCGGTAGGTGATGGCGATCACGCCCTGCATGATCTCCTCGATGCGGTCGGCGTTGCCCTCGCGCGCCAGGTCGATGGCGTAGCGGATGCGCGAGCGGTCGATGCCCTCCCCCTGCGCCAGAATCGCAAGCAGCTTCTCCAGCACCAAATGCGCCAGGCGAACCGCTTCCTCCTCGCCCGAAAGGGTGATTTCGCCGCCGTGGGCGAAGATCTCCGCGCCGGTCTCGCGCCGCACCAGATCCACGTTTTCGTCGTGCGGCCCGAACAGCGCCATCAGCTGATCCACGTTGCCCACGGTCATCATTTCTCTGTATTGTTCGTTCTGCAAGGAAGTCCCTCCATTATGTCGGTTGTCTATGCTATACTATTTCGCGCCCGCTCGCGTTTTTCCTTCCGGGGGTCGGCAGGCTGAGCCTGCACCCACCTGCTGCCGCCGGGCAGGGCCCGGTTCCGGTTGCTGCCGGCAGGCTGAGCCTGCACCCACTTGCTGCCGCCGGGTCGGGCGACGAATTCGGGAACCATAAATTCAAGTTCCCGAATTCTCCGCCGGGCAGGGCCCGGTTCCACCTGCTGCCGCCGGGTCGGGCGACGAATTCGGGAACCATTAATTGAAGTTCCCGAATTCTCCGGTTTTTCGGGGCTTGCCCGAAAAACTCATGTCGGCGCTGCCGACGCGGGCTGGCTGGGGGAGGCTCCGCTTCGCTTCGCGCTCCCCCAGACCCCCACCAAAGTTTGTCTGCGGCTGTGAACCCCACCGTCCGCTTTGCGGACACCTCCCCTTTCAGGGGAGGGCATTCGGTCTGCGCGGGCATGAGGCTCTCCTGAAAGGGAAGCTATCACCGCAGGTGACTGAGGGGTCGACGTTGCTGGCTGCACTACCGCCAGCCGGGCAGGGCCCGGTCAAAAAGGCGACCTCTCGAGCGTGCTCCTCCCCCCGGCGATCTGGGCGCGGGCCTCGAGCAGCGCGCGCACGGTAAGCGCGTCACCGCTTCGCGTACACTTGAAAGAGAAGCCGGTCTCCTCCTGGCCGGGCAGCAGCTGCGCCCTCGCGCCCTGCAGCGCAAGCGCGCGCGCCTGTGCCTCGACCTGAGCCGGGTCGCACGCCGCGCGGCGCAGGATCGTTTCCCGCCGGGTGCGCTCGATCAGCCTGAGCGGCGCGAACAGGCCGCCCAGCGGAAGCTCGCGAACCGCCTCCTCGCAGTGTTCAAAGGACTCGGCCTCGGTCAGCGTCCACTGACGCCCGCCCAGCGCCAGCGCGCTTCCCCGGCTGACGCGGCCGGTGAAGGCGGTTTCCTCCCGCCACAGGGGCAGCGCGCATTCCGACTCGTACCATACCAGCGCCATGACCTCGCCCCGGGCGCGCACGCCGCGCGTTTCCTCCTTCGAGATGCGCTCCTCGCCGCGGATGAGCAGCTGACCCTTTTTCACCGTCTCGCCCGGCTGAACCGCCGCCACGCCGTCAAGCACGGTGACTGACAGCACCATGCCGCCCTCAAGCGCCACCAGGTCGCGGCTGGCCGCAAGGTCATAGACCTCCGGCGCGTCGTCCGCGCGCACCAGCTCCACGCGAAGGGTCGCGCCGCTCACCCGCACGCCGGCGTAGCTGTACTCGGGAAAGCGGCTCAGAAGGCGCAGGCGAATAAGCTGCGTGTCCACGTCGCGCCTGCGCATGGGAAGGCGCGCGCCCCAGTCGCTGAGCGCGTCCAGTACCTCCGCATTCACCGGCGCGCCCGAGCGATCCGCGACCTCGAGGCGCCAGACGAAGCCTGAAAACGCCGCCAGCAGCCCCGCGCAGATCAGCACGCCGCACAGAAGCGTCCAGCGCGCCTTCAGCCGGCCCTTGAGCACCGGCCAGCCCGCCATGCCCGCGACGCGCCCGCGCAGGCGGTACCTTTCCAGCAGCGCGAGCGCCTCCCGCGCGCCGGGCGAGTCGGTCTCGAGCAGCATATGCCTTTCATCCAGCCGCCGGATCAGCGAAAAGCGCACGCCCGCCTCCAGCGCCTTTTCAACGAACCGTTCCAAAAACAGACCCTCGGCCTCGATGCGCACGCGGTCAGTCATGCGCGTCCTCCGCGCCCGGCAGGCGCAGCGCCTCCAGGCAGCCGCATATGCATACCGCGTCCGCGCGCACGTCCGTCAGGCACAGCCCTTTCCCCTCGACAGTCAGCGTTCCGCCGCTCAGCCGCAGCCGCATGCGCGTTTCGCCGACCTCCTCCACGCCCCGGCAGTTCTCCACCAGCGCGCGCGAAGAGCCCAGTATCGTCAGCCGCGCCGCGCGGCCCGAAACGTCCTCCGGCAGCTCGAGCCCCGCGAGCACCGGATGCGCGATCCGGCGCGCATAGGCCGCTTTCAGCCGCCTTTCCTGTCTGCGGACGCTTTTTTTGCGAAGCGTTCGATTCATCGGCGCATCCCCCCTTCTGCAAACAGAATATGCGCCGGGAAGAGCGGTTCAGAATGCGCGCGGGGCGGCGTCTCCCCGGGGGAGGTGCGCTGCGGCGCACCCTCCCCCGGACCCCCTCCTACGTTTGTCTCCAGGTCGCCCTGGCGCAATGCGGCACCCCGACTCGCGGGCTCCCTCGGGCGGCCGCAGCCGCCCGTCTATGCGATTCCCTTCAGGGAATCGCTTCCTTGCGGCCCCGTTGGGGCCGTGGGTGGGGTC
>CAKUFB010000183.1 GCA_934647145.1 uncultured Clostridia bacterium | reverse complement strand
CCCCCCCCCGCACCCCTCCCCGCGCTCTTGCGAAACGCCGCGGCGGAAGGATCGGCGTTTTGCCGCGCCTGGAGACAAACTTCGGTGGGGGTCTGGGGGAGCGCGAAGCAACAGCGGAGCCTCCCCCAGCCACCCCGGGTCGGCACCGCCGACCTTTCAATCCGCAAGAAACCTTGCGGATTCGAAGAAACCAGCCGCTCTAATCTATGGCGGCTGGTTTCGTGTTCTATCCGGCGGCAGCAGGTGCGTGCAGGCTCAGCCTGCCCGACCGTAACCCTTGTGGGGCAGTGCCTTCGAGTGCTCCGAACACGAAGAATCCGGGAAGTCTAATTTATGCTTCCCGGATTCGTGTGGCCTCGGCGGCAGCAGGTGCGTGCAGGCTCAGCCTGCCCGACCGATTACGCGTCCGTTTGGGCGGGCGCGGTGAACAGAGAGATGAGCTGCTGCACGCCGGTGTCGTTCATGAGGGCGAGCATGGCGTTCTGCAGCACGGCGGCGATTTCGTTCTGCGCCTGTTCGGCCTGCTCGGCGGTCATCTGCTCGAGGTCGACGACGGGGACGGAGAGGGCGAGCGTGCCGTCGGTTTCGTACGTTCTGTTCGCCAGGTTGAGCAGGAAGTCGATCTCGTACTTGCCGGTGCTCGCGCCGTCCTCGACGGTGTTCAGCCAGAGGTTCATGTACGCGTCGTGGTTGGCGCCGTACTCATCCTCGGTGTTCGCGAAGCTGTAGTACACGCCGGCCTCGAACTGGTCGTCGTTCTCGCCTCCGTTGATGGTGAGCATGTAGCTGGTTTCACCCTCGGCGGCGCTGTCGGCGCGCAGGCTGATGAAGAGCTGATCCTCGTTCTCCTGACTGTCAAGAAGATAGGCGCTGAGCAGCACGACCGTGGAGGAAGCGCCGTCCGCCTCGACGGAGGCGTAGCTGAGGGAGGCATAGATCTCTTCGCCATCGTCGGTGACCTGGGCCAGGCTCAGCTCGGCGTTCGTGCCGTCCTCGGGAGTGTCCACCAGCTCGAGCACCAGAGGCAGGGCGATCGTCTCGCCGTCCCTGATCAGGTTCAGGTCGAACTCGCCGCGGGCAACGGAAAGGTCGTCATTGGCCCACAGGCGCGCGTCCAGACTGCCCTCCAGCCCCTCGAGGTCGGACGCGTCCACATCGATCTGATCGGGCGTGGCGGCCTGCAGGTCGGTCAGGATCTTCTGCAGGGCGGCGGTGATGCGGCTGAACTGCTCGGCGGTCAGGGTCATGTCGGCGCGCTGGAGCTCATACTCCCTGTCCAGCACCGAGACCTTCTCGACCGGGCCCTGGGTGACCTCCGCCTCGGCGAGCACGCCGCTGATTTCCTGGGTGAAGGCTTCGAGGGAAGGCATCAGCGCATCGACCAGCGCCTGACTGGAGGCGGTCGCCTGATTGAACGCGTCCCCGACCGGCATGCCCAGCTCCTCCTCGATGGAGGCGAGCACGCTCTGGAGCGCTTCAGGGGCGATGCGGTAGGCGTTGCTCATGCCGTTGACCACGCCGGTCAGGCCGTCCTCCGCGAGGGAAAGGCCGCCCGCGAGAATGGGGCTGTCCTCCGCGTCGTTCACGGCCAGGGAGAGGGACGAACCCGCCTCGCCGGTCAGCAGCGTGAGCAGCAGGCTCAGGTCCAGCTCGATCGGGTCGTTGTCGCCGATGGTCAGCTCGATCATTTCGATGGTCAGCTGCGTCGCGCCGCCCTCCGCCAGCGCGCCCATCGGGGCCAGCAGCAGGCAAAGCGTCAGCAGAATCGAGAGAAGTTTCTTCATGGTATCGTGTCGCTCCTTTCCGGTCCTCTGCTCGCCGCCAGGGCCGCGAGGAACTCGTATCCCTATCATACCACACGCCGCCCGTTTTCGCAAGGCGCTGAGGGGCGAAGCGCGCGCATAATGTTTCGCGCCCGTCATCCGGCTCCGCTACCTCTCCGCGTCCCGCCGGTTCAGAATCACCAGTCCGCTTTCCCGGGCGCGGACGGCCAGCTCGGTGCGGTTGCGAAATCCGGTCTTTTCCAGCATGTTGAGGATATGCGACTTGACGGTCGCCACGGACATGTGCAGCCGCTCGGCGATCTCCTGATTGGTGTCGCCGCCGGTCATTTCGCGCAGCACCTCCAGCTCCCGTTCGGTCAGGTCGTAGCTGCTGGCCAGCCCCAGCCGAAGCTCCGGCGTCGCGTCCGGATAGACGGATTCGCCCGCCATCGTGCGCTCCATCACGTCCAGCAGGCTCTCGCGCTGATCCTCCTTGTACCAGAAGCTCTCCACGCCGATTTCCCGCGCGCGGCTCAAATAGGAGCACTCCGGCATGGAGGTCACGATGACGATCCTGATCTCGGGGAAGGCGCGTTTGATCCGTTCCGCGGCGTCCAGTCCGCTCTCACCGTTTCGGGTGACCACATCCATCAGAATCAAATCCACCGGCACGCGCAGGCAAAAGACGTCGGCCAGCGCCGCGTTGTCAATGGAAAGCACCGTTTCGAACTGTGCGGAGGCCTCAATGCGCAGCTCAAACAGCTCCCGGGGGAGGGTCTGATCCTCGACGATCATGACTTTGTATTTCATGCAGGTACCTGCCTTTCCGCGGGCAAAATGAGCGTCAGCTGAAAGCGGGGTTCATGGGCTGTTTCCATTGCGCCGCACGCGGCTTCCGTCCGGGCGCGCAGCGCGGTCAGGCCGCTGCCCTCGACGATGGGGCCGGCCGGCGCCGCTCCATCGTTGAGGTACCGGACGCGCCAGCCGGACGTGGTTTTCTCGCCGATGATTTCCAGGCGCGTGCCGCCCGCGTGGCGCACCAGGTTGGTCAGGCATTCGTGGGCGGCGGCCTCCGCCAGCTGCGCAGCCTCCGTGCCGTCCTCCGGGAAGACGCCGCTGCGCTCGATGGTTACGCCGATGGCCTGCGCGGCGCGGGAAAGCTGCCTGAAGGCGTCCGCGCGCTGTTCATCGGCGTATTTCCCCAGCAGCAGCCGGACGTTCTGCCGCCACGCGGCGCAGACGCCCTCCACATTGCCCTGCGTTCCGGACAGGAGCTGCCGGGTCTGCAGCAGCGCGCGGCCGATCTCGTCGTGAACGCGCGTCTTGGCGCGCAGGATTTCCTTTTCGCGGGTCGCTTCCTGCACGTCCTGCCCGTACTGCCGGAGCCTGCGGTTCATGGCCTTCAGCCGCAGGTGATCCTTTTCCAGCTCCCGCTGAAGCCGCGCCTCCTCGGTGATGTTCGTGCCGGTGATCTGGTAAACTGTTCGCCCGAACATCTCCATCCGCACCCGCGCGAAGCTCCACGTCTGCCCGTTCGGAAGCGTTACGACAGGCTGCGATTGGACGACCTGCCAGAATAGATTCGCGTTGAGCAGCGCCTCGCCCGTCAGCTGATGGCTCAGCTCATCCATTTTCAGGTTTTTCAGGCACGGCTGGCCGTTTTCCCACGCAAAGCACAGCGCGCTGGGCAGATGGTCGCAGCTTTCCTTGACGGAAACCGGGGTGATCTGCCGCCCGCTTCTATGCCACAGCATGAACGACGCGCAGAGACTGAGCGCCGGGAAGAGCGACGCGGCCGCCGTCCAGGGGGCGCAAGCGAGCGTTTCGCATTCCGGCAGGCGGGCAAGCAGCGCCGCCAGCGGCGCGAAATCCAGCGAAGTGATCGCCAGGGAGATCGCAAACGCGAGGCGGCGGCGGCAGCGCACCGCGCTCATGCACCCGAACAGACCGGCGATCGCGCCGAGCAGCAGCGCCGTGCACAGCAGTCCGGCGTGAAGCGAATTCATGCGCGCTCACCTCCCCGTTCAAAGGCGAGCGTCACGCACCGCGCGCCGTCCTCCTCGTCGAGGGTCAGGCGGCCCGCCTTCGCGTACCTGTCCGTATCCGGCAGCCCCGCCGCGTCCTCCAGAATCAGGCGAATGGAGAAGCGTCCGCCGCATTCCACGCGCACCATCAGCGCGCTCAGCGTCGGCAGCGCGGCCTCCAGACAATCCTCGAAGAAGTCGTAGGCGGTCTGCGCGTCGCGGCTGCCGATATCGCCTTTTCCCTCCTGATGCAGCGCGCAGACCGCGCCGTACTGCGTCAGGTAAATCAGCGATTCGCGGATGCAGTGCGCCAGCTCGTCCGCCGGAACGGCCGCTTTCTTCTCGCAGATCAGCGCGAGGTTGACCCGGCGCTTGATATACGCGCCCAGCAGACAGACGCGCTTCAGGCTCTGAACGCTTTCTTCCTCCAGTATCCGATTGATTTGATGCATCTGGGGGCGCACGAGCGCGATCATCGCGTCCATCAGGCGATTCTTTTCTTCAGTCTGCGCGCGCTGCCGCTTCAGCTCGTTTTCGGCCTGAATCAGCTCGTTTTCCTCCGCAAGCTGCGCGTTCACCTCGGCTAGCTGCGCCCGAATGCGGTTGACCCTCGAAACGTCCTCCACCCAGTACACGCGTCCGTCCCGCACCGGCGCGCTTTGCAGTCGCGTGTCCGCGTCCAGCAGGACGGCTTCGCGCGCCGCCGCGTCCAGCTGCCCGGGCGTCAGGTCGGGCGCGTTCTTCGCGCGATAGACGGGCTGTCCCCGTCCGTCCACGATCTGCGCGGCGATAGTTGATTCTGAAAAGAAACAGCGGTAATGGCCGTTGCTGGGCAGCAGCCCGACCTGCAGGCAGCTTTCCCAGAACGCCGCGAACGTCAGGCAGAAGCACTCCGGTATCTTGTGAAAAGTGTAGATATTCGCGAAGCTCAGGCTGCACAGCGCGAGCCCGCCCAGAAACGCGCACAGCGGCGCCCACGCGTAGCGCCTGCTTTCGGACACGCGGCACTTGCGGTAAACGATGATTCCGGTCGTCAGCAGCAGCGCGACAATCCACGCCATGGCCAGAAAATACACCCAGCCGTGGGCATAATCCTCGTCCAGCGCCGCGGCGCCCGGCAAGGCGCGGAAGGCCATCTGATGCAGGTCGTTGGTCAGCACGCCCCCGATCAGCAGCGCCGCCGGAATGAACAGCAGGAACCACCGGGAGGAAAACGCGTCGCCCTCCCGCCGCCCCACCTGAAGCGCGGCATACAGGCTGAAGAGCGGCGCGAGAATCTGCGGCACGTAATACAGATACCACAGGTAACGGGTCACATCGTCGTCTCTAAAAAAGCGGTACTTGACCGCACGCAGAAACAGCCACAGCACGGTCATCGCGCAGCCCAGCAGCAGGTATCGCCGGTCGCTTCGGTGCAGTATTCGGCGCGATATGGAAAAACCCCACCCCATGGCCAGCCCGATATAAATCAGGTTGGTCAGCAAAAAGCATACGGCGGAGGGCAGCGGCGCAGTCACGCGATCCAGCTGGCGAAAGACCCCTGCAAGGATGAACAGTCCCAGCGCAAGGCAAAGCTTCTCAACGGATTTTCGCTTTGCTGCAGCCATAGCTTCACCTCCTGCCGGTTCCCTGAAACACCAATACTATACCATACAGGCGACGAAAAAGCCAGTCCTTCAGGACAAAACAGCGCCATTTGCAGGAAATCAGCCTGAAAAAAGCACAGAAAAACGGGGTCTCCCCGCGCAGACTGTCGAAAAAACCCCCGGAGAGCTCGAGAGGGTCGCAACCCTCTCGAACTTTCAATCGCGCCCAGCGGCGTGTACGGTGGGCGCGGGA